>SLGU01000300.1 GCA_007136525.1 Desulfobacteraceae bacterium
AAATGAAATACCATGTCCCGTGCCACGGCAAAACAGTCAAGGGAAACATTTCTGCCGGCAACAAATTCACCACAGCGGTCGATGATGGCGTCCATGTCCGCATCCGTGCGCTCCTGGTTCAGGTGAAAGATTCCCAGGCGCCCGACCCCGGCATCCATGGCCAGCTTCAAGGTATCCATATAGCTGGAATGACCCCACTCGATGCTTGCCGCATATTCCTCGGGCGTATATTCGCCGTCATGGAATAAAAGGTCCGCCCCCGCGCAGAACTCGACGTATTTTTCATAGGGAAGCCCGCCTTCATGGATGAACCCCAGTTCGTTGTCGGTCAGAAAAACGAAGCGCCGGCCGTCTTCTTCAAAGCTGTAGCCGCACCCGCCGTTCGGGTGGCTCAGCAAAATAGGGGTTACATTGACCGAACCGATGGAAAAGGTTCCGGGGCATCCGTTTTTATAACTGACGGAGGCCTTTAAATCCGAGTATCGAACCGGGAAATGGGGCGGCCGCATCATCTTGGTGACGATGGTTTCGATATATTTGCCCGGGAAAGGGCAGCGATGCATGTGAATCTCGGATTTCTTCAGGTGCAGGGGCTTGAAAAAAGGAAATCCCATCAGGTGATCCCAATGGGAATGGGTAAAAATAAAATTAAAAATCGACCGGTCTTCACTGAGCAGCTGGTTGCCGAGACGGCGAATTCCCGTGCCGGCATCCACGATAATCAGGTCGCCGCTTCGGGTCCGGATTTCAATGCACGTGGTATCGCCGCCGTATTTATCGTACTCGGCCCCTGATACGGGGGTCGATCCCCTTGATCCCCAGCACTTGATATACATGGATTCCCTTTACCGCATCCAGCAAAGGCCTGCTATTGGTTATGGGTTGAATGGATGAAGCCGCCGGATCATCACTGCCCAAACAAACAAAAACGTCAATTGTGATGAATTCTCAAAAGCCCGTTTCAGAAGGCTTTGTAAAACTTTCAAGATCAAGGCTTGCGCAATTTTTAAAGAATTGAACGTACTTCGTCGTACATGAGATTCTTCAGACATTGCGCGTAACGCAGATATTGGACTTTTGACAAAGCCGTCAATTTTTCATGAAATATATCAGAATATGAACGTGCCTGCAAGCGTATACCACACATCGTCATCGGACAACTTCTGCCAGATTTCGACGCCCTGTTTTTGCAGTTCGGCTTCAACCTGCATGGACTGGCTTCGCAGCAGACCGGAAAGCACAAACCATTTTTTTTTCAAAAAACCGGGACTCCCTATCAGTTTTTTCATCACATCGTAATGAATGTTGGCAACCAGCAGGTCCGCGTCCAGGGAGATAAAATCCGACGCGCAGCCATGAACCGCCAGAACACGGTCGGCCATCCCGTTCCGCAAAATATTGTCTCTTGCGGTTTGCGCAGCCAGGTAATTATTATCCACAGCCAGGGTAAATGTGCTTCCCATGCGGGCCGCCGCAAGGGCAAGAAGCCCGGTGCCGCAGCCAAGGTCAAGCGTCCGTGAAACGGCGTTATTGGATAAAACAACGGCCAGGGCACGGATACAGTCCCGGGTGGTGGTGTGAGATCCGGAACCGAAAACCACGCCCGGGTCCAGAAGGATCCGGTTCGGATCGCTGTGCGCCTTTTCAGCCAGCCAGGGCGGCAGGACGGTGATACCGGCGGCTGAAAATGCGCACATCCCGCTTCCGATCCAATCCTCGTAAGGCATGACAAAACGATCTTTCAATACCAGGCCGTCGTCAGCACCCACAAGCGATTCTACCTGTTTATCTGCCGGTTGGGAAAAAAAAAGAAAGGAACTGTCCGTCTCCTGCCAGTTGCCGATAAACCCGTCCCCGAAGCCGCCCCTGTCATTGGCCACTTTACCGTTTATATAATAAATATACAAACTTTCATACGGCATGCGCCCCTGCCCAGGAGCCATCAAACATCCTTCATGAAAACATCAAAAGCCTTATATGCGGCTTTTATGACGGGACTGTCCTCGGGCATTTCGATCATGGGCCGGCCGGCAAAATCAAACTCATACACCATGTCATCAGCGGGCACCGAGCCAATATATTCAATACCGGCGTTGTCTATCATATCGAGGACCTCTTTCGGCGGGTCTGCCTTCGCCTGGTTGAGGATGATGCAGCTCCGCCTGACACCGATATTGAGGCTGCCGGCCAGCTCGTGTATCCGTATCGCCGCCTGCAGCCCCCTGCGGGATGCGTCCGTGACAATCAGCAAAACGTCGATGTTTTTGGTGGTTAACCGGCTGATGTGCTCCATGCCGGCTTCGTTGTCCATGACGATATAGGGATAATTTTCCGTCAGGCGCTCGAGGAAATTGGAAAGAAGCGTATTGGCCGCACAGTAGCATCCGGCTCCTTCAGGCTGCCCCATGACGATCAGGTCGACATCACCGGACTCGATCACGGCCTGCTCAAGGCGCATGGAGATAAACACGTCCTTGGTCATGCCCGGGGGAACATCCCCCTTTTTCATCTCCTCCCTGGCTTTGCCCAGGGAATCCGTCACTTCCAGCCCGAGTACCTCGTTGAGGTTGACATTGGAATCCGCATCAACCGCAAGAATCGGCGTTTTATTGTTTTTCAAAAGGTATTTGACCAGGAATCCGGCCGTGGTCGTTTTACCTGTCCCCCCCTTCCCTGCAAGTGCTATTGACATCGACATAACCGATATATCTCCTTTCAAAAAATTGGCCGTTATGCAAAACGTCCGGTTTTTACACTACCCGTTACTATAAGCCATCTCAAAATTCGGATTTCGGTTCATTCGCCTGTTTGAATTTCGTTTTTTCAAAATCGAAATCGCTATCGCTATCGAAATCGGTTTTTTCAAATCCACAGAACACGACATCTCCCTTTTGAAATACGGCTACTGCCAAGCGCTTCGTGTCCAGGTGACGTTTTCTTTTCTGTCGATTGCGAT
>SLGU01000241.1 GCA_007136525.1 Desulfobacteraceae bacterium
AGTTCCCAGTTTCTGATATCGGCATTCACCCCTTCACCCCCGGGCTGACCGTCGGCGCCATATGAAATAATATCAAAATCACCGTGGGTTCCCGGGCTGAGATAGACATAGTCATTGCCCCAGGGGTCCTTTAAAAGCCTGCTTTTATCGAGATATCCGCCTTCCCTCCAGTTGCGGACGCCTTCAGGCCGTTGAATCAGCGCTTCCAGGCCCTGCTGGGTAGTGGGATAGGTGCCGGTGTCCAGCCGGTACAGTTTCAATGCCGTTTCAAGGGCTTCAATATCGACCTGGGCGCGCAGCTGCCTGGCCTGATCATCCCGGCCGATAAGCCTGGGCGCCATGTAAACGGCGAGAATGCTCAGGATCACGATGACAACCATCAGCTCTATAAGCGTGAACCCCTCGCTGCCCGAGCGATCGGAAGTTTTTGAGAAGGAAAGCAACATAAAAATCCTTTAAAACATGATGATTTTTGTATAACCTAAAAATACTGTTTATAATATAAACATTACTTCTATAAAAATCCTTCTTGGATTTCAAGATTTTTCGGATTTATGGACAGGGGATTCAATAACATCGCTGACGGGGCGCATGCCTGAATGAGAAGCCCCGAAGGAGTTCATGAATGGGTTTAAAAACAGACACCATTGAAAAGGCCGCTTTTCTGGATCGGCCGGACATACTCGGATTCCTTTTTCACCCCCGCAGACCATCCGGCACCATGACGGACGACCGCATCGAGGAAGTCACCGTCAATACGGCCGATGGTGAATCCATCGGCTGCCGCCTTCACCTGGGAGAAAAAGACAATCCAAATATCCTGTTTTTCCACGGCAACGGTGAGATCGCCCATGATTATGACCCCATCGGTCCCGTATTCCTCTCATTCGGCCTGAATTTTATTATTGCGGATTACCGGGGGTACGGTATCAGCACGGGAAAACCCGGCGTTTCAGCGATGCTGAAGGATGCATATACCGTTTTTGATCAAATCTTTGCCCTGCTGAAAGAAAAAGGGCACAAGGGGCCATTATGGGTCATGGGCCGCTCACTGGGAAGTGCGCCTGCGATAGAGATTGCGGCCAACCGGCATGACAGCGTTGCAGGACTTATTGTCGAAAGCGGGTTTGCAGGGATAAACGATCTTCTGGCGCGCCTGGGCATAATGCCCCAGGACCTCATGATCGACGAAACCATGCTGTTTTCAAACGCGGACGGCATTCGTCATTTCAATGGGCCGGTAATGATTATCCACGCCGAACACGACCATATCATCCCGCTTACGCACGGCGAGCTTCTCTTTGAATCCGCGCCGTCTACCAGGAAGACCATGAAAATCATTTATGACGCCGACCATAACAATATTTTCGCACTTGCCGGGATGACATATTTTCAGGACATACATGCTTTTATTGCCCACCATGGCAAAGGGGGTGCCTGATGATGCATACATTTCCCTTTATCGTGGTCGATCAAGCAGGGCCTGAAATAGCAGCAAAGGAGTCCTGGTTTGATTGATGCCGGTTCCCGCCAGATCGAAATTATCGCTGTTTCAGGCGAAAGCCGGGATGCCGTTCGAGCCCGTCTCACTGAGATGGATTTAACGGATGACAGCCCCTGGCCTCAAAAGGAATTTGCCGCGCAGGCAAAACGTTTTCGGGATGAATTCAACCCCGAAGATTTCTCGCGGGTGCTTATGGTGGTGAGACGTGGTGAGCCTTTTGGGCCCCTTCTGCATCATGCTGTCGCCTTTCTGAATGATCCTGAAAAACTGGAATTCAAGCCACCGGCCGGCGTTTTTTATGGTGAGGGAAAAGTGCCCGGTAAAATCGCCTTTCTTTTTCCGGGCCAGGGGAGCCAGTATATCGGCATGGGCTACGACCTTGTGGATGCGTTTCCGCGGGCGGCAGCCGTTTTTGATGCAATCAAGCCGATGTTCAAGCAGGAACAATCGCTGAGGCGTTTTATTTACCCTGCAATGGCGGTTGAACCCGAAGAAAAGAGCCGGCTGGAAGGTCTTCTCCGTCAGACCGAGGTTGCGCAGCCGGCCATTGGGGCGATTAGCCTCATCATGATGAACATCCTTTCCACATTCCAGGTTTTCCCGGAATCCGCCGCCGGCCACAGTTTTGGTGAATTATCCGCGCTTTGCGCCGGAAAACGGATCAATGAAACAGACTTTCTCAGCCTTTCAGTGTGGCGGGGACGCCTGATGGCAGATGCATGCGGTGCCGACAAGGGGCAAATGCTTGCCGTAAAAGCACATCCGGATGCCATCGAGCAGCTTGTAAAAGAAAGCGGCGCCGACGTGGTCGTCGCCAACAAAAACAGCCCTGAACAGGGGGTGCTGTCCGGAAGCAGCCCTGAAATTGAAAAAATGCTGAACGTCTGCAAGGAACAGCGCATCCGGGCGATGCTGCTGCCGGTATATGCGGCATTCCACAGTCGAATGGTGTCAGATGCCGCAGACGGGTTTGGCCGGAAAATCGACGCGGTCGACATTCTTCCCGAATCCATCCCGGTTTATTCCAACAAGACAGCCTTGCCCTACCCTGCGGATGCACAGGAAGCCCGCCGTCTCCTTGGGACCCACCTGGTCAGCCCGGTCCGCTTCATGGATCAGATCAACAACATGTATGACGACGGGGTGCGGGTTTTTGTGGAAGTCGGGCCGAAAAACGTGTTGACGGGCCTTGTAAACGCGATATTGAAAGGACGCCTTTTCAAGGCGTTTTCCATTGACGCCTCTTCCGGAAAGCAGGGCGGGGTTCATGACCTGGCAGCCGCCCTGTGTTGCCTTGGGGCGGCCGGATACCCGGTTGACTTCCGGGCGTGGTAATATCTAACGGATTAACAAGTCTATCATCTGTGTTTTTGTTTTTTCCAAATCGAAATCGAAATCGGGATCGAAAAAATATTCCGCAATACAGGATTTTCTGGCCGCTGACAAAGAAATCACCAAAGCCGAAAGCCTGTTATTTTTAAAAACCGATTTCGATCCCGATTTCGATTTCGATTCTCAGGTTTCCCCCAGCCTTCTGGGTTTATTCCTCGGGAATACTTGCATATTTCATGTTTAATGGACGGATCGTTGCGGTGTAAATCACCTCAGTATGGCCATTGCTGCGGATCTTCAGCCCGCCGTCCGGGGACAGGCCTAAAAGCCGGGCCTTAAACGGCGCCTGGCTGCTTTTGCGAACCCGGATGTCCGCGCCTATCCAAGCCATCGTGTTCTCCAGTTCCCTGACAAATTGTTCGGGCGGCATATTACGGATGATGCCCTCCAGGCGGGCCCTTCCCACGGTCATCAGTTTTTCCCAGAAAACAAGCGGTGAAAAAGATGCCGATTCAGGATCCAGGCATGCAGCAGGGAGAACGAAATCATCATCGAGCATGGCAGCTTTTGGCGCTGACACCAGATTGACGCCAATGCCCACCAATAAATGCCCTTCGCGTTCCTCAACCAGAATGCCGCAGATTTTGCGGTTATTGCGCACAATATCATTGGGCCACTTAACAAAAGCATCGATGCCCGATTGCCTGAAAACATATGCCAGCATATCCCCTGCCAGCAGGGAAGCTATATGCCTGTAAGGAGCGGATTGTTCATCATCAAAGCGCCAGTAAAGGGTAGCGTAAATATTTCCGGCCGGTGATATCCAGCAACGGCCGCGCTGACCGCGCCCTGCTGTCTGGCGGACGGCCATAACCGACGACCACGGTGCCATCCTGCCCCCTGCAATCAGGTGGCGGGCGACTTCCATGGTGGATGTGCAGGTTTCCACAATCCAGATGCAGGCGTCTCCCCCATAGCCTTCGGCGGTCCAGGTTTTCTGCTGCGACGGTCCGGATGCATCCTGTCTGGCAGTCCACGGGTGGAATAAGGCAACGTCCTTTTTCCAGGCCGGGTGGCATAGGGAAAGGCTTTCGGGGTCGATGCCTGAAAAAACGTCCGCCTGATCATCGCCTGCCAGATAAATGCCGGGATGCATGGTTTGCTCCAAAAAAGAAATTAATATGGATTACAATTGGTAAAAACAATATTATAAGGTTGTCAATTCAAGGAATCACTGCCAGGGGCAGGCTCGACCATGTGCCTGACGCCCCTTTGCCCTTGCCCTGAACACGGGTATGCTGGTAACATGGTACAGTGGTATTGATGGCTAAAAAAATCTGGCAAATAAGGAGATCCCGATGAAAAAGGGCGTATTGATCGCTGCCTTCATAATATTCTTCATGTTGTTTTCAGAAACAGCATTATTAGCCGAAAGGGGGCACACCATGAAGCAAAACACCGCCTCAGAAATCGTCAAACTCCCCGAACCTGTCAAAGACGGCTCTGTTTCTGTTGAAAAGGCGATTTCAAACCGCCGCTCCACAAGGTCTTTTTCAAACAAACCGCTGACCCTTCAGGATGTTGCCCAGATGTTGTGGGCTGCGCAGGGTATCAGCGGGCCTATGGGTTATCGCACAGCACCGTCGGCCGGGGCACTCTACCCGCTTGAAATCTACATTGCGACCGGCAATGTGGAAAACCTCCCCCAGGGCCTGTATCACTACCGCACGGAATCCCACGACCTTGAGATCATGTCCTTCGGAGATTACCGGCAGGTCATATGGGAAGCGGCGCTGAACCAGCACCCCATCAGGGAGGCACCCGCCGTTTTTATTTTTTTGGGCGTCTTCCCGAGAACAATTGGCAAATACGGACAAAGAGGCATGCAATACGTTTTGATAGAAACCGGCCACGCTGCCCAGAACCTGCTTCTGCAGGCTGAGGCCATGGGCCTGGGTCATGTTCCCATCGGCGCATTCAATGACGAAATGATGCGTAAAATCCTTAAAATAGAAGGTGAAACGCATCCACTGTATATTATTCCGGTAGGGGTTCATCAACCTTGACGGCTTCCTAAAAAGGTCAATATCTGCGTTGCGAGCAATCTTTGAAGAATCTCACGTACGGCTAAGTACGCTCAATTCTTCATAAATTGCTCGCGCCTGGATCTTGACCTTTTTACAAAGCCGTCTGAAAACAACTTTTTACGAATGCATCAACCTTGACGGGCTCTAACCCCTTGAGCAGTTAATGCCTGAGATGGCTGTCCATCATTCTTTCATGGAGCCTTTCGGCATGGAGACAGAATGCCTCCAGCTTGGCTTCAATGACCTGCGGATAGGGTGATCCGTCTGTCTCGATGGCAAGAAACGGCAGGCGCTCCATGTCTGAAAGGACTTTTTCCAGTCCATTGCTGCCATTCGAGGTTCGGAGCTTGTCCGCCCGGGTCATGATCTCAGACAGGATGGACTCGGATATGCGGTTGGGCATACATCCGAATGGCCCGATAATAATGACGCCCGCCACCTCTGAAGCAATTTCGGTCAGGGCGCTTCCGACGGTAAGAACCGCCTCTCCGCTGAATTTCGGGGACACGTATGGCTTTGCATTTTCAACAACAGTGAAAATGTCGGCCATTTTCGCATGAACCAGCTTTGACCGGGATAATGAATTGCTCAGTTTCGTTTCGTGCCACTTCATGAGTTTCTGCCTGAGATAGGATTTGAGCCTTTCCTTCCATGTCATGCCAAGCGGGGTTCCGTTAACGCCTGCGTCATAATTGGTGTAATGAATCCACTCGGAAACCGGCGAGCATATAACAGCAAACCCTTTCTCAGCCAGCCGCTCCGTCAGATATTGCCGGGAAAGCCCGTCCCTTCTGACAAAAATCTCTCCAGTGACGAGAACCGTCGGAACCTGTGAAGGGGGGCGTTTCATGGGGATGTCTCCCAGTATGGAAGCTGATTTATCCAGCTGGGATCGGATTGATTTGAAATTCCCCTTCTCAACCGCATTGACGATAAGATGCCACTGTGCTTCAAAAATTTCCATTCCCTGGGAAACATCTCTTGCATTGGCCAGGATCATGGACCTGGCGTCTTCCATGAAGTCCGAAATAACGATGGACCACCATGCCTTATAGTAATTGAAACTGCCTTCGATACCGTAATACGAATTATCCGATGTGAGCGAAAAAATAGCGACGTCCGGAATCTGCAGGCGCTTGATCAGGTCCTCCATGAAAATAGAATACTGGCCGAACCGGCAGGGCCCGGATGCGGATGCCATAAAATAGACCAGCACTTCATCATCGTCCTTCTCATTGTAAACATAGTTGAGCAGTTTTCCGGTCGTCAGTATCAGCGGCAGGCATTCCTTGCAGGACGTATTGGCGCGGCCCGTCTTGAGGACCGCCTCGTCAGCGGGCGGGTGATGCACCACATTGAAGCCGGCATCGCGAAATACAGCGGCCATCAGCTCCGTGCCAAGGCGCCCCATTGAAGGAATCAGGAACTTGACCCTTGGATCCGTCATTGAAAGGACATCCCCGGATGAAGCGACCACTTTGGGGACATCTTTTTCAACAATGGTCCTGGCGGGTGTAAAAGACCCCTTTGAAAATACGGGCTGTTTCCCTATAAGCAATTGACGATACTCGGATACGATGTCCAGAAACGCTTCAATCCGGGTCTCAATGCCGGCATCGGCTGTGTGGCTGTCCAGTTCAAGGGTCAGAGACGGTTTAAGCCCCATGATGTCCCGGAAATAACCGATCAGGAAGGAATCCGGGCCGCATGAAAAATTGGTGATGTACGTGCCGAAAAGCTGTTGATGCCGTTTTACATATCGGGCCGCTTGAAGGATCCGTTGCCCCATTCCCCAATACATGTGCCGCTTGGACGCCTCTTCCTCGATGGGAAGAAAGTCAAGGGGAATGACTTGAACCCCTCTTGATGCCAACTTGTGAGGAATACCCATGTTGGCTGTTTCAACAAAAGCATTATAGGGACGCCCGAAAATGACAACCGCTATATTTTCGGTGTCCTGCTCCAATTGCGCAATGGCCTGTTCACCGAGGCTGCGCATGGCATCCTGGCATGCCTTTTGGCGGGAAATGGCCTTTTCCAGCGCCCTGGTTGCAGCCGGACCGGAAACACCCATTTGCTCGGCGGTTTCAATCATGGTTGCAGCAGAAGCCTCAATACCGGCGATCATATTGATATAAGGTTTAAGTACGATCGTGCCCTTCTGTTCCAGTTCAGCAATTTTCTTCCTGTAGGTGGTGCTCAGGTAATACGGTTCCGCCTGGACAAACGGGCACGTATGTGATTCCGGATGGTTGTTGGTTGTCGGAATACCCCTGACCTGTGGGAGAAAAATATAATCAACGCGCGGCTCATGTTCCAGAAGGGAATAAAAATACCCATGGGCGATTTCAGCCGGGTGGCAGAAAGCGGCATTTCGTTTATCCATTCCCTCCACCGAAACCGAATCCGGCAGAACCGGTTCAAATCCGATTTCCCTGAAAAACGTGGCATAAAACGGGTAATAGGTATCGACCAGAAAGCTGCGGTTGATCCCCACCCTTCCCTTCAGTGGCGGGCCTTCACCGGGAGCCGGGGCAAACTGCTCAAATACCATGCGTTCCCTGGCAGAGACAAGATCGAGGCCGTGAATGTCATACTTGATTTTTTTGCGGATATTATAATATCGGTTGCATGCGCCCCCAAAGGCATAATTCTGGCCTTCAAGCTCGATTACGGCGATCTCGCAGCCACGGTCGCATTTCTCTTTTCCACCTTTGCATGTAAACGTGCTTTTGTAGTTGGCCTCACGCGTGGCCAGCACTTCAAGATCAAAGCGTTTCTTTTCAAGAAGGCCGATATGGATTCTTTTTTTAATTTCCAGGGCCACCCCATAGGCGCCCATGAGGCCGGGTTCCGGTGGGACGACAATCGGTTTGCCGGACAGGGCGGCCATGGCAAGGGGGACGGCATGGTTGTAACAGACGCCTCCCTGCATGAACACTTTCTCTCCAACAGGCCGGTTGCCTTTGACCCGGTTCGTGTAGTTCATGCAAATGGAATAAACCAGGCCGGCCACTACGTTTTCATGCCTGATGCCTTCATGGATGGCTGTTTTGATGTCAGAGGCAATAAAAGCGGCGCATTGATCATTGAAATTCGGCGGGGAATCCCCCAGGATAGCGACATCCGCAATCTTCTCAACGGGGATATTCAGTGTTTCATAGGCGGATTCGGCAAGAAAGGAGCCGGTACCGGCGGAACAGGCCTCGTTCATGGCATAGTCAGACGGCACGCCGCTTGTGATATAAGTATATTTTGCATCCTGTCCACCGATTTCAAAAAGAGTGTCCACTTCCGGATCAAAGTGAACGGCAGCCGCGGCATGGGCAATGATTTCATTGATAACCCCATCGGTCAATGCGTGTAGACCGGCAATCTGGCGCCCGGAACCACATACCCCCAAACCGATGATGGATATGGATTCAGGGTCTGTTTGCTTTTTAACCTGATCGAGCAGGCGCATGTAGCATTCCCGGGAAGCACCGATGGGGTCGCCATTGGTATACAGGTAAACGGATGCAATAATGGCATCGTCATCGTGTCTCATCAGGATGGCCTTGGTCGTCGTTGACCCGACATCCAGCCCGAGTATGCAATCGTCACCGGCTTCAGGGCGTCCTTTTTTCATGGTTTTGAAATCCACCATGTGTTTAAAATTTTTCAGCGCGTCAAGCCTGTCAAAGGAAGCGGCGCCCTTTACAATCAGGCTGTCATCACCGGGGTACGGCCTGGTGTCATTATCGAGGCCCCAAAGCGCGGCGCCCAATGCTTCAAAACCGTTGGCGCATTCCGGTATGATCAGGCCCGGAAGCGACTGCCGGAGGTATTTAATCATCATGCCGTTCAACGATGACCCCCCAACAATCATGATATTTTCTTTGGGGATGTTTTTAACGAGTTCCAGGACCTTGTTGGCCATCATCCGGCAAAGACCGGCCGTTACCCTGGACTTGGGAATGCCCTTGTTGATGGCGTGGGTGCAGTCGGACTTGCAAAATACGGAACAGCGGCCGGAGACATCGTAAGGCTTTTCCGATGACGACCACAGCGCTGCTTCTTCAAGCGTCGCCCCCATCCGCCTGAGCTGCTGGATAAAAAATTCTCCTGTTCCGGAAGCGCATTTGTTTCCTGTCAAAACATTGGATATGCGGCCATAATCATCCATGGCGTAAACCATAAAGGTTTCTCCGCCGCATGAAACAATGGCCGGGGCAGATTTGTCGACCGGTTTTGAATGCCGGTATGCCAGTTCCACCGCCTCGGGTTCTGAAATGGTGGAAAGATTGACAAAACGGCGGAAACGGCGGCCGGTGGCGACGATTCGGTCTGCACGTTTCAGATCTACTTTCGCAAGCGCCTCAAACAGCGTTTTTCTGGGGTCTCCACCATGAGACAGGGTAAAGCGGCTTATGATTGACGGCCTGGACTCTGCCGAAGGTGTCTTAGCACGTTTTGAGAGTGGTGATTGAAGGTGTACGATGGAGATGGTTGATGCGCCAATACATATACCAATAGAATTCATATGTTCTGTCATGAGGATATTCCGGTTTCCTGTTGTCAAGACCCGCTTAACACTAAGCAGTCAAAACGTAATTCGTTCGTAATACGATTGCGTCGGTTCATAAATGCCGCATTCACCATTTTCAGCGGAACCGACGATAAATATATAGCGCTCCCCGGGTTTGATCCCAATCCGCCGCCCGGGAACGATTTCCTCCCGGGTGGTTTCCCCGGATTTATTCCTGAATAATATGGGCCTGTGCGAATGCCCACAAAAAAAAACCTGGCTGTTCGTATTTTCAAAAATTTCCGCTGCCCGTTCTGTCGACCCGGTATCAATGGGATCATAAAATGATCGGATTGAATCGTAAGGCACTGAATGGGAAAAGCACGCTTTGCCGATTTTATATAATAGAGGTGTTTCCTTTAAAAAAGCAAGGCATGAGTCCCTCATTCCGGCGGATTTCCCCGGGGCCCCATTATCGAGCATTTTTTCTACCTGGTAATCATTGTTCCCCTTAACGGCAAGAATCCGATGGCGCTGAAGAACCCTCATCACGTCCATCAGGTTTTCGTTATACACGGAATCAAAAAAATCGCCAAGGTGAACGAGGTTGCAGATATTGTTTTCAGCAAGGGCATCGATCGCTTGCAAAAGGATATCTGCATTGCCGTGAGAATCGGCGATCAGGCCAACAGGGGTGGACAAATGGTCTGAACCCTGAATATTGAATTCTTCAACTGCCATTAATTATGGTGGACCTTTGTCAGATGGGTACCCATCGCCCGTTTAACCCGGGAATTGCCAATCGTTATAAGTTTTAAAAAAATTTCCATTTCCTAAATGAGAAGTTTATTGATAACCGGATAAATAAACCAAAACGCGCCTATGTGTCAATAATATGATGCACGGGCATTTTTCTGCAGTGCAAGGTTGATGGCGTCGTAAAAGTCCCATCTACTGCGTTGTAGCAATTTTTCATTCGCTCAGAATACTATATGTATGCCATCGCGAATGAAAAATCACTACGCCTTGTATATGGAACTTTTAACTTAGCCATCTTTACCAATTTTGTGACTTTTTACGAATGCATCAAAGTTGATGAACCCGTAAAAAGAACGTTGCAGACGGCTTTGAAAAAAGTTCAAGATCAAGGCGCGCGAACCTTGAGTAATTGAGTGTACTTGATCGTACGTGTATGTCTACAAGGCGTAAGCCGCAAATTTTTCAAGTTGACTTTTTACGAAGCCATCAAGGTTGACAATTGAGTGACCGCTCCTAATTATAGAAATATCACATATTAAATTTCCGTTTATACTGAATGCGATTGCCAATATAAGGGTTTTTCAAATATTGAACAAGGATCAACGCGCAAAAGTGACGATCAGACGGGTTTGTAAAGGATAATAAATATGACGAATGCAGACAAGTGGCTTTATGTAGTGGTAGAGGATCCGGGTGGGGATGAAAAATTTGTCGGGCTGCATGATGAAAGTTCGAATGTTTCCTATATTCCGGCCTTTGAAAACAAGGATGATGCCCTTTCCTGCCTTGTAAACATGCCCGGCAGAAAAAACAGGAAATATGAAGTGCAGGCGGTATTGCTCGACCTGTTATGCGAGGATGCACGCACTAACGGTTTTCTCGTTTTTCTGTCGGATGGCAGCGGAAAGGTGCTGGAACGTATCGGCCCCTGAGGTTAAGAAGACCTGTTGTCAAATGGTTGAGTATTGACGTAAACGCCATTCACTGGTAAATATACCAATGAATCAATTGGAAGACGTCATTGGCTTTTTTCCCTAAGGGATTCCGATAAAAACGTGTTTTCTGCCGGCCTTATATAACCACTGAAAGGGGTGCGTATGAAAAAGATAGGCGTTTTATTATCCGGATGCGGCGTTTACGACGGTTCAGAAATTCACGAGGCGGTTATAGCGATGCTCGCCATTGCAAGAAAAGGTGGGAAATATGTCTGCATGGCGCCCGACATGGAACAATACCATGTTGTTAATCATGTGACCGGGGAAGCATCGGATGAGAAAAGAAATGTCCTCGTTGAGTCCGCACGCATCGCCCGGGGAGAAATCAGCGACATTAAAGAT
>SLGU01000251.1 GCA_007136525.1 Desulfobacteraceae bacterium
GGCCCTTGACACCCTTGCCCGGGGCCGGGAAGTGATCGTGTCCCGGGGCGAGTTGGTGGAAATCGGCGGTTCTTTCCGCATCCCGGACATCATGGCCAAAAGCGGCGGCATCCTGAGGGAGGTCGGCACCACCAACCGGACCCATCTGCACGATTATGAGCGGGCCGTCAATGAACGGACCGGCCTTCTGCTCAAGGTGCATACCAGCAATTTCGCCATTGTCGGCTTTACCGCAAGCGTGTCCCTGCCGGATATGGTCGGCCTTGGAAAAAAACACGGCCTGCCGGTCATGGAGGACCTGGGGTCGGGCACTTTCGTGGATTTCAAAAAATACGGACTGATGAAGGAGCCCACGGTCCAGGAATCCATCGCCGCAGGGGCGGATGTGGTGACCTTCAGCGGCGACAAACTCCTTGGCGGTCCCCAGGCCGGTATTCTTCTGGGAACCCGGGAAATCATGGACAGGATCAAGAAAAACCCCCTGACCCGTGCCTTGAGGATCGACAAACTCACCCTGGCCGGGCTGGAGACCACGCTGCGGTTGTACCGTGACGAAGCCGGGGCCGTTAAAGACATCCCGACCCTTTACATGATCACCGGCCCGCTTTCACACATCAGGGAAAAAGCGGATACGCTGTTCGAACAGTTGGGCGCGATCAATGACGCCAGGCTTAAGGTCGGGCTTCTGGATTCGGTCTCCAAAGCCGGCGGCGGATCGTTTCCGCTTCTTGAAATACCCACGATATGCGTCACCATCCGGATTGACGGGCTGTCTGCTTCAACCATCGACCGGATGCTCAGACATTCGCGCATACCGGTTATCGGAAGGATCGAAGGGGAAGCGTTCCTTATGGATATGCGGACCGTGATGCCCGATGAAATCGAAATCATCAGCCATGCCGTCAGAGGGCTGCTTGATTGATGTGCCGTTTGGCATGCCGGGCAGGAACGGGCTGACATTTTTTTGTGTTTTCCTTTAAATACCTAATGGTATTAATCGCTTAGAGGGGTCTTGCAATATGACGGATCACAAACAGGGCGGCAAGCGCGCCGGATCCGCAAAAGGGCATCTCCTTTTGTCGGAAACAAAATCACCGTTAAAAAGTATCCATGAAGGGCAAGCCGGGGAGCGCGCCAATTCCGGGGCGGCCGCCGATGCGTCTGTTTCCGACAAGGCGTCTGTTTCCGATGAAGCGTGCTTTGTTGAACAGGCCATGCACCTCACTGCAGCGTTGGACCATTTCGGGATGATGATCGTGTGCATCGACGATTTCGATCACGTCATCACCCCCGAACGGGTTGCATCGGATACCAGCGGAATTGTCGGTAAAATCATCGAAAAAGAAGGCGGTAAATGGCACAAAACCGGCACGGATGTGTTTGGCTGCTGCCTGCCGGACAAGGATGAAAGCGCATGCCGCAGTGTCGCGGAAAAAATCTGCGGCCAAACCGTAAAGCAGGCCAAAGCAACCGTGAGTATCGGCATTGCCGTGTATCCCACCCTTTCTTATGAAAAAAAAGACGTCTTTGAAAATGCGAAAAAAGCCCTTGCCCATGCCGGTTTTTTCGGGCCCGGGTCCATTGTCTGCTTTGACGCCGTCAGTCTGAATATCAGCGGGGACAGCTTTTACCAGGCCGGTCGGAAAGAGGAGGCTTTAGCGGAATACGAACGCGCACTTGCCATGGACCCCGAAAACGTCAATGTTCACAACAGTATCGGCGTGTGCTACGGCGACCGGGAAGACTGGGACAATGCACTGGTTTCCTTCAACAAAGCCATCGCGCTCGATCCCGAGGATGCTTTCGCCGTTTATAATGCGGGCTATATCCAGATGCAGAAGCAGGACTATGCGGCCGCCCTGATTTTTTTTCAGCGCGCCCTTGAATTGGACAGCCGCATTTTCGAACTGCTGTTCCAGACGGGCCGGGCGCTTTTTGAACTCGGCCGGCCGGAAGAAGCCCTTTCATACATCGAGCAGGCCATGGCGATCAATGACGCGCCCGGCGGCCTTGTCTACCGTATTATCGGCGACTGCTGCATGGCCCTCGACCGCACTGCAGACGCCATAAAGGCATACAATACCGCCCTGAAACTGCGCCCGGATGACGCCCATTCCCTCTCCGAGCTGGCTTTGTGCTATGAAAACGAAAACAGCAACCCGGAAATCGCCCTGGTGTTCGGTGAAAACGCCGTGGAGATCCAACCGGAAAACGGCTTGTTTCATCATCGCCTGGCCATGATGTACCTCAACCGCGGCCGGTTTGAAGAAGCCATCGCTCACTTTGAAACCGCTGTTGAACGCGGCCATGAGCCGTCCAGGCCCCATTTGGAAAGCACAAGGGAGATGATGGACGGAAGCGCCAGGCAGAAAAACGTTGCCGGGTCATAAGATCAAAAGCCTACCCCACCCCGGCAGGGGTGGCCGGAAGCGCACCTTGGCATCACCCCACCCCGGCAGGGGTGGCACTGTATAGCCGGTGGTTTCAACCACCGGATTTGGTGTTTCAATGGTTACACCAGAGTCCTGAAGGGACGACATATGTTGTATGTCGTCCCTTCAGGACTCCGGTCTTAGGGGGTCGATTAACTACCGGTGGTTGAAACCACCGGCTATACAATCATGCCCCGCCGGGGCATTTGAAATCCGGATTGACCACCATATCCCGCCGGGGATGGCCAGCATCGCCTGCAAAGACGAAAAATGTCAGAGTTCCAGACCTGTGGATTAAAGCACCGGTTAAAGATGATCACACAATTTGTTGCAGGCAAACGCTGCATATTGGCATCACCCCACCCCGGCAGGGGTGGCAGAATATAGCCGGTGGTTTCAACCACCGGATTTGGCGTTTCATTGGTTTCATCAGAGTCCTGAAGGGACGACATATGTTGTATGCCGTCCCTTCAGGACTCCGGTCTTAGGGGGTCGATTAACTACCGGTGGTTGAAAC
>SLGU01000069.1 GCA_007136525.1 Desulfobacteraceae bacterium
AAACAATTCGAAGATAAAGGATATGGCGGTGTGATGGCGTTCGGCCTGAAAAACAAGGACGCCTGTTTCCGGTTTATCAACGCCCTGAAGCTCGTTTATCACCTTGCCAACCTGGGAGACTGCAAAAGCCTTGTGATCCACCCCTATTCGTCCCAGTATCTTTCCTTTGACGAGCCGACCCGGCAGATGCTTTCCATTACACCGGATCTGGTCCGGCTTTCGGTGGGCATCGAAGCAGTGGAGGACATTTGCGAAGATCTGGGCCGGGCCTTGGACAGTCTTGGAGAATAAATCTTGACGACTTCGCAAAAAGTCCAATATCTGCGTTACGCGCAATTTCCGAAGAATCTCACGTACGGCTAAGCACTCTCAATTCTTCTAAAATTGCGCAAGCCTTGATCTTGAACTTTTTTCAAAGTCCTCTGATCTCGACTTTTTGCAGGTTCATCAATCTGGGGAAACGATTCTGGTTGAAGCGGAAAAGATATCAATGTGCGCCCGGTTAAACCGGCTGCATTTATCTATGAACCCTTCACATTTTGATAAAACGCATTATTCTGTGTAGCTTCATACTGCCCGTTGAGGCTGTCAATGACAACCTGGACATGGGTTGCGGCAAAAGCCTCAAAAGCCCTGGCGGCCCTATCGGAATCCCGGTTTTCAATGCTTTCGTAACCTTCGCGCAAATGCGCGATGACTTTTTCCAGTTGATCCGGCAGGTAGGTGATGGAGGCCCACTGGATGCGCTCTGCCGTGGGCATCAACTCCAGGGCGACCCGCTCCACCAGGGGGTTGCCGGCAACCTCGAGAATAATCCGGGCCATGGCGGTTACGTTGGCCAGGTAGCCGTCAAAATCATTGCTGTCGATGCTTTTCTCGATCGCCTGCAGCGCTTTCCGTAAACGCTCAATATCCTTGCTGTCTGCGTTTTCGGCGGCCTTGGCAAATGCATACTGATAGAGAACAATGGCCATGTCGTAGAGAGACCGGATGAGTTCGACGGACAAATAAGTAACCCGGTAGCTCCCCTTGGGCATTCGCTCAACCAACCAGATGCGCTCCAGCATGTGCATGGCATCCCGAACCGGGCTCCGGCTCACGCCCAACTCCTTGGATATATGGGTTTCATAGATCAGCTCACCGGGCGCCAGCTCATTGCGAACGATCTTTTTGCTGATGATGTCAAAAATCTGGTCAGACAGGTTGTTTCTGGCCAAAGATCCCATGTTGATCTCCATTACTTGGGTTTGACTTTTTTTGCACGTCCTTCATAATTGATGAATTCGTGAAAAGTCCGTTTCAGAAGGCTTTATAAAAAGTTCAAGATCAAGGCTTGCGCAATTTTTGAAGAATTGAGTCACGCCTTTGGCGTGATGAGATTCTTCGGAAATTGCGCGTAACGCAGATATTGGATTTTTTACAAAGCCGTCATAATTTATTCAGGCACGCCCGCAGCGCCTCGGTTGCCGGGCAGTCTGCAATTTCAAGAAGACTGCTGCCCGCTATGTCCGCCATACGGATCACGTCGTCGTCCGGAATCCATCCCAGGAGGGGCAATTCTCCGGGCACCCGGATATTGACAAATTCCGCCTCCCCCCTGACCCGGTTGAGGACAAGGCCGGCATACGCATACGCAGCCGCGTGATCCGATACCTTTTTAATGGTCCGGGCCACGTTCAGCCCCCTTGCCGAGGTGTCCGAAACCAATACCAGGTGCGAGACCTTTTCCATGACCCGCCGGTTGACCTGCTCGATGCCCGCTTCGCCGTCGATCACCACGTAATCGAAATTTTCAGCCATGGACCCGATGATTTCCTTCAGGATGTGGTTGACCTGGCAGTAGCATCCGTCTTTTTCCGGCCGGCCGATGGCCAGGAAAGCCATGTTCTGCTTTTCCTCAAGCGCGGAAAACATTTCATAGTCCAGCAGGGCCAGCATTTCGGCTTTGCCGCCGCCATGGCCGCTTTCCAACTTGCGGATCAGATCGTTTCGCACGTCATCAACCGTTTTTCCCGCGTAAACACCTAAGGCCGGCGCAAGGCCGACGGCCGGGTCCGCGTCGATGGCAAGCACCTTTTTGTCCGGGTGCCGCAGCAGCTCGCGGACGATCATGGCGCTTAGGGACGTCTTGCCCACCCCGCCCTTGCCGCATACTGCAATAATGCATGTCCTGTCAAGCACCGGAGGCCGCTTCCTTTCTCTTAAGGGCGCCGCGCATGGCCCGCAGTTCAGCCACATCCCCGCAGACGTCCGTGTATTCGCAGTTGTCGCAGTCAAACGACATCTCGTCCGCCATTTTGTTCATGGCGCCGATGATCGACAAAGCGCCTTCTCCGATTTGCCCGAGAGCCAGCACATCGTCACGGCCGGTGGTGACAAATATCACTTCCACCGCCCGGATATAATCTATCTCCAGATACTTGTCGATAGTTGCGCCGCCGAGCACCCCAAAAGAAAACCCCTTTTCCATCGCCTCCCGGGAGACGCGGCTCCATTCAGACCCGTGCTGGGAAACCGCCCGCATCATGTATCCCTTCAGATGGATGTCGTAGCGCAGGAGCTCCATTTCCCGGTACCGTTCATAGCTGTTTTCCGCGTCAAAACCAGACCCCCCCACGATCACCACCCGGCCGAAGGACACCCGCTGCCCCATGAGTTGCGGCAGGTCCGGGCCGACCACCGAAATCCGCCCGTTTTTCAAAAGAGAGGGATCCTTGACCCACAGCAGGAAAGACGCGGACGCATCTTTGGGGTTTCCCAACTCCACAGCCGTGTCCGGGCCGAGCACCAGGTTCCGGTTTATTTCAGACGGCCAGGAAATACCCTGTTGGTGCCGGAATTCGGACACCTTCCCCGCTTTCCGCCGGATTTCCAGAAATCCCGATACTTCCCGATATTGTTTGTCAAATAGTCCCATAAAAAAAATAGCGACCTC
>SLGU01000277.1 GCA_007136525.1 Desulfobacteraceae bacterium
GATTTATAAAAACCCCGACAATGATCCACGTGGGCTTTGGCGGCCCAACAATCTGGCCGCACGCAATTATTACAGCAAAGGCACCTATTCAATAACCTGCCCAAGTGGAAGAGTCATCCCTGGCCCCCCATCGGGTTCGTACTGGAGGATATCAGAAGAGAGGTTTCGCGAGCTTGATGCCGACAATCGCATATGGTGGGGGAGCGATGGCAACAACGTTCCAGCACCGAAGATCTTTCTCTCGGAGGTAAAGCAAGGACGTGTTCCTCAGACATTCTGGTCGTGGAAAGAAGTTGGTCACAACCAGGAGGCCAAGAAAGAACTTCTGAAACTTGTATCATTTGCAAGCTCGGAAGGAGTTTTTGATACCCCGAAACCAACGCGTTTGATTCAGCAAATGCTGAGAATTGGAACAGCCAAAGACTCGGATGACATCGTGATGGACTTCTTTGCTGGGTCGGGAACGACCGGTGAAGCCGTAATGCGATTGAATGCTGAAGACGGTGGCTCTCGCCGGTTTGTTCTTGTTCAACTCGCTGAAGAAACGGGGCAAAGCGACTTTACAACAATTGCCAAAGTGACTCACGCGAGATTGTCTGCAACCGCAGCAGCGTTAAGTAATGACAGTGGGCTCTTGCCGACAGAGAACAATGATGCTTGCGTTGGCTTCCGTGTGCTGAAGGCCGATACGTCCAATATGAAGGATGTATACTACAAGCCTGACACGCTCGACAAAGCGGAGCTCTTTGAGCACGTGGAGAACATCAAGGAAGACCGCACCCCCGAAGACTTGCTCTTCCAAGTGCTCCTCGACTGGGGCGTCGACCTGAGCCTTCCCATCGCCCAAGAGAACATCGACGGTAAGACCGTCTTTTTCGTCGACGATAACGCCCTCGCCGCTTGCTTCGATACCGGCGTAACCGAGGAACTCGTCAAGAAGATCGCCGCCCGCAAGCCGCTTCGTGTTGTCTTCCGTGACGCCGGCTTCAGCGACGACAGCGTGAAGATCAACGTGGAGCAGATTTTCAAGCTCATATCGCCCGACACAGAGGTCAAGGCGATATGACGAGAAAGGAAGATCCGCAGATTACGCAGAACGACGCAGATTCTGAAAGTGCAGAAAATAGTCTGCGAAAATCTGCGTCATCTGCGGATTCAAGCTCCGTCAGCGGCCTGTTTCAGCGGGTCGCTGCCATTCTGGATCAGGCTCGTAGCAATGTCGCTCGCTCGGTGAATACCAACATGGTGCTGGCTTACTGGCTGATCGGTCGCGAGATCGTCCAGGAACTTCAGGGAGGTGAGGAAAGGGCCGAATATGGAAAGCAAGTGGTTGGGAACCTGTCGACCCAATTAACCAAAAAATATGGGAAAGGCTTTTCTGCCGTCAATTTGTGGCTATTTCGGCAATTTCACCAGTCATTTCCGAATCGAGTCGAGATTCTCTACCCGACGGGTAGAGAATCTGACGGAAATCCAATCCTCTACCCGTCGGGTAGAGAATCCGCAGCCAACAAGATTCTCCCCGGCAAATTGGGAGAACTGGTTCCTGCGGAGAAGCGTCACCCGCCGGGTGACGAATTTCAGCATCGTTTCTCGCCGCAGCTATCTTGGTCGCATTACCGGGCACTGATGCGCGTGCAGGACACTGAAGCCCGGGATTTCTACGAACGGGAAGCAGCCGAATGCGGCTGGACCAAGTCCCAGCTCGAACGACAGATCCAGTCGTCGTACTTCCAGCGAATCGTCGCAAATCGCGGCAAGGCTGGATTGATAGCGAGCGACCGCGAGCGACTGCCAGGCGAGCCAAGCCCCGCCGAAGCGATCCTGAAAACACCCTACGTTCTGGAGTTCCTTGGGCTGCCGGATTCTCCCAGGCTCCACGAGGATGCGCTGGAACAGGCGATCATCGACAACCTGCAATCCTTCCTGCTGGAACTCGGCAAGGGTTTTTCCTTCGTCGCCCGCCAGAAGCACATCCGCTTCGATGACGACGATTTCTACATCGATCTGGTCTTTTACAACTACATCCTCAAGTGCTTCCTGTTGATCGACCTGAAAATCGGCAAGCTGACTCACCGCGACGTCGGTCAACTGGATGGCTACGTACGATTGTTTGAGGACCGATTCAAGGTGCCGGGCGACAATCCCACCATCGGCCTGATTCTCTGCTCCGACAAAAGTGAGGCCGTAGCGAAATACTCCATCCTGAATGAAGGCCAGCAGATTTTTGCCTCAAAGTACCTGCAATTCCTGCCCAGTGAACAGGAGCTGATGAAGGAACTCAAACGGGAACGAAAACTGATCGAAGCGGCAATCGAGGAAGCCGCCGAGAATGACGAGCAGGGAGGGAACGCATGAGTGATTCGCATCATCAACCGAGCGAAGGAGAGCTGATTTTTTACCAGACCCCCGAGGCAACTCTTCGAAAAATTCGAAGAGTTCAGACGGAGGAAATCCGTGAAGTTCGCCGGGAAATTGATAATTGATAATGGAAAATTAAGAATTGAGAATTGAGAATGGATAGTGAGGTAAAGCCGAAACGAGAAAATGTGGTTCGTGACAAGTCATTTGCGTTTGCGATTCGTGTGGTGCGGTTGTGCAGGCATTTGCAGGAAACGAAAAGAGAGTTTGTATTGACCAAGCAGTTGTTACGGTCAGGAACCGCAGTGGGTGCATTGGTAAGGGAGGCAGAACACGCGGAGAGCCGGGCAGACTTTGTCCATAAAATGGCGATTGCACTCAAGGAAGCCAACGAAACTGACTACTGGCTCGACTTACTTTTTCAAACGGAACTGCTCGACAAACAAGGATTTCAGTCCATCCAACCCGATGCAGTAGAACTAATCAAACTGCTAACCAGTATCATCAAGTCATCAAAAGGAAAGTCATGAAAAGCCATTATCCATTATCAACTGTCAA
>SLGU01000364.1 GCA_007136525.1 Desulfobacteraceae bacterium
AGACGACTTTGAAAAAAGTCCAAGATCAAGGCTTGCGCAATTTTTGAAGAATTGAGCGTACTTCGCCGTACGTGAGATTCTTCGGAAATTGCGCGTAACGCAGATATTGGACTTTTTGCGAGTCGTCATATTTGGCGGTCTCGCAAAAACCGTCCCGGTGGGCAGAGAAAAAATGCCATGGTCTGTTGAAAAAAACGCCCAAAGAACTATTTTTAATATATGCCGACAACGGCTTATGACCCGGGATGGAGCTGAGGATAAAAGTCCAATATCTGCGTTACGCGCGATTCCTCAAAATTTTACGTGGCTAAGTACTCTGCATTCTTCGGAATCACGCAAGCCTTGATCTTGACCTTTTTACGAGACTATCAAATAATGACAAACACCATAGAGATTGCAACCACGAAAAGCGATATTTTGCGGATATATCCGCATATGCGCCATCGAATCAGTTTTCGGCCCAAACTGGCGAAAAGAAGACTGCTGGCCCGCAAAAGGGCCTTTCCGAAGGTATTTATTATCGGGATCCAGAAATGCGGCACCACTTCTTTGGAAAAATACCTGTCGGAACATCCCATGATTCTCCCCCCTTATCATAAAGAAATGAAGTACTTTGATCTTTTTCATTTCAAATCGCAGGGATGGTATCTGGCGCATTTCCCCCTGCAAAAACATCTTTCAGGCGGCAAAATCACGCTTGACGCGACGCCTGATTATATTTTTTACCCGAAAGCAGCCCAACAGATCAAAGCGCTGATGCCGGATGCCCGCTTCCTTGTCGCGGTAAGAGATCCCGTAGACCGGGCTTTCTCCCATTACTTATACTCAAAACGAAGGGGATACGAAGATCTGCCTTTTATGGCAGCCCTGGAAAATGAAGAAATCCGGATTGAAGAAGAACGTGAAATGCTTGAAAAAAACGGTACCGGTGTTGCCTGGCGGTATCGCGAGAATTCCTATAAGCAAAGGGGTCTTTATTATCAGCAACTGCGCCACTGGTTTCGCTTTTTTCCGAAAAACCGCTTTAAGATTATTGACGCCGAAAAACTGAAAAACAATCGCCAGACAACGTATGATAAAATCCTGGCATTTCTGGATCTGCCGCCCCATGATCTTGCCGACACCCAGGAATATAATAAGGCGCCCGGCGATGAAAAAAAAATGACTGTGGCGGAGGAAGATTATTTAAAGGCGTTTTACAAAGAGGCAAATGCGCAATTGTTTCAATTGCTGGGCCGGGAATTTGACTGGAAACGGCCTGGAAGCGCTGCGCGTGCAAAATACCGGCGGGGACGTCCTTCGGGGTGAAAAAGCGATCAGTCAGCCGTCCGCAATACCATCAGGACCCACCGGTGGCCGCCGGCCCGGCTTTCGCGGTGATAGTGGACAACAAATCCGTTGGATTCAAACAGATATCTGTAGTTGTGCGTAAACGACCATTCTTTGCCGTACGGCCTTGATGCGATTTCGGTCTCTGCTTCAAAGTCGGGCGCCACAGGTTCGATGATGGCAAATACAGACGGCCTGAAATCCGCATGGATTTTCTGCAGCAAGCCGGTAAGCTGTTTTTTCGAAAAATATTCCAGGACCCCGCCGTTTGAGAAAAAAACCGAGCAGGGCCGGCTGTTTTCCCCAATCCATGCCATTGCGTTTGCACATACGAATTCCAGACGGTTATTGCCGAATTTCTGATTGTTCATGGCAATGACATGCGCGTTGATATCGATTCCCACAAAATGATCAATGGAATGAAGGCGGGTGGACAGGTATTTGAGCACCTGGCCATCGCCGCATCCGATTTCATAAAGACTCTGATATCGGCCATTGTCGGTGGTCAGCAACGATTCTATTGCATCGACAACGCCGGCATGTTCGGCAAGAAACCAGGATTCAAAGCGGGAGCTGTTGCGCCGGGCAAAAGCCGTACCCTCGGCTCCGGCCCAGAATTTTTGATGAAGGCCGGATATTTTATCATGGCTCGGATCACTGCGAATCAAACCCGCCCGGATCGTCCGGTCAAACAACCCATAAGAGGCATCGCCGATATTTTGTTCCACTGCTTTGGCCCGCAAGGGGAACAACCGTACTGCAAGCCTGCCGATCAGGCCTTTCAGAGAGGCTTTTACTTTAGCCGATTTTAGCGGTTTCATGGTTTTTCCCCGCATCATCCGGTTTCCATGAAAAAGAAACCTCGCTTACCGCTTCAACCATCTGCGGTTGGCGATGCAAATACCGCGTTGTGGATCGCTTGGTATCGATATCTATAATTTTTCGGGCACTATGCAATTCTTCCGAGCCTGACGCCATAACGCCGAAGAAACATCACAATTTCCTCTCCAAGCGCGTTTCCAAGATCGGATCGTTCCTTGTTTTCAATGTCGATCCACATGATCCCCTTCCTTACAAACTCCTTTCGCAGGACACCGGGAATGGCCCAAAGGCTTAGAAAGATTTCCGGCGGGCTGCTGCCTGCAGAAAAGCCATCTTCGGCCAGCCGGTTATAATTCACCACGAACCGTGCTGTCTTTGGGGATTTTCGCCACCACCGTTTTTCCGTTTTTTCCACCGTATAGCCGCTTTCCGTTTTTTTGCATTGCACCCCGGACGCGTCAAACACGCCGATCATTTCCTCCACAATATTTTTCAACATTTCGGCTTTTTCGGAATCGCTTATATCTTTTGGAAAGTCGGGCGCCTTGCTGATTACGCGGGCCGGATACCCCATCGCCAGACATTTCGGGGGAATGGAACGCCCCACCATGGAGCCGGCGCCGATGACCG
Organism: Desulfobacteraceae bacterium; assembly: GCA_007136525.1. The sequence continues at coordinate 2,782 of SLGU01000364.1, forward strand.
CGCCATCCCCGATGCTGGTGCCAGGCAAAACAAAAACGCCCCATGCCACCGATACGCTTTTACCGATTTCAACAGGCTCAAACACCACAGGATATCCCTCGAACTGGCTGAG
>SLGU01000010.1 GCA_007136525.1 Desulfobacteraceae bacterium
AGCAGGAGCCCTTCGGGAACGGGTTTGTCCAGGAAACTCGATGCCACCGCCGAAACAATCCCAAGGTCCACTGCCGGCTCTGAAATCCGGACGCCGCCGGCCACGTTCATGAACAGGTCATGGCCGGCCACGTTCAGCCCCAGTTTTTTTTCCAGCACGGCCATGAGCAGAGAAACCCGGTTGTAATCCAACCCCAGCACGGTCCGCCGGGGGGTTGAAAACCCTGAACTGCTGATGAGGGCCTGCAGCTCCACCAGGATGGGCCGGCTCCCTTCCATGCATGCCGTCACCACGGAGCCGGGCGCGTTTTTTGCCCGCTCCGAAAGAAACACGGCCGACGGATTGGCCACCTCGGCCAGCCCGGTTTCCTTCATTTCAAACACACCGATTTCGTTGGTCGATCCGAACCGGTTTTTCACCGCCCGCAAAATGCGGAACCCGTGGTTCTGGTCGCCCTCAAAATACAACACCGTGTCCACCATGTGCTCCATGATGCGGGGGCCTGCAATGGCACCGTCCTTTGTAACATGCCCGATGAGAAATGCCGGCACGCCGGACTGCTTGGCCATGCCCATGAGCTTCATGGTGGCCTCCCGCACCTGGGTGATGCTGCCCGGCGCCGACACGGCGTCATAGGTAAACATGGTCTGGATGGAATCAATCACCAGGGCATCGGGCTTTTCAGAAGCCGCCATTTGAATAACGGCGTCAATGTCGGTTTCGGACAGCACCAGAAGATCGGAAGACAGCGCGTCCAGGCGCATGGCGCGCATCTTCAATTGCCGGACGGACTCTTCCCCGGACACGTAAATCACTTTCCGCCCGGCGGCCGCCAACCGATGCAGCACCTGCAGCAGGAGCGTGGATTTTCCGATCCCCGGATCACCGCCGATGAGCACGAGGCTCCCCGGAATCATCCCGCCGCCCAGGACCCGGTCGAACTCGGCTATCCCTGTGAGTACGCGCGCTTCGTCCCCGAGCGCAACCGCATCCACGGGTGTCGGCTTGGCAAAACGGGCATCGCCCGCTCCTGTGCCGACAGCGCCGGCTGCCGTCTCCCCGATGCTCTCCCATTCCCCGCATTCCGGGCACCGCCCCATCCACTTGGGCGGCCGGTGGCCGCAAATGCGACAGACATATATGGCCTTCGGGCGTTTTTTCATTCCTACCGGCTTCCCCTTCTCATTTGACATCACGGCCCCAAAACGGCATGATGCATCATAACCGCTGCAACCCCCTGCAATTGTTGCTGCGGGCAACACCCGGCACCACCCGGTTGAAATTGATCATTTATAAATATGACGACTTCGTAAAAAGCCCAATATCTGCGTTGCGAGCAATCTTTGAAGAATCTCACGTACGCATAAGTACTATCAATTCTTCAAAAATTGCTCGCGCCTGGATCCTGAACTTTTTACAAAGCCGTCTGAAAACGACTTTTTACGAGTCCATCAAATATAAGGAGCCGCAGAAAAATACAGTGATTGATTACCACGTTCATACCCGGCTGTGCAACCATGCCCACGGAACCATGGCGCAGTATATTGAATGCGCCATTGAAAAAGGCCTTACCGAAATCTGTTTTCTCGACCACCTGACACTCAATGAGAAAGGGTGCGACCTGTCCATGGGCATCGATGACGTGCCGCTCTACCTGTATGCCGCGCGCCGCCTTGGCGAAACATACCAGAGCCGGATAAAGGTAAAAGCGGGCCTGGAGGTTGATTTCACCCCGGCCCATGCCGAAACCGCCGCCCGCGTCCTGGAGCGGTTCTCCTTTGATGTCGTCGGCGGATCGGTTCATTTTGTGGCAGAGGCCAACATCGTCAGCTCAAAGCGCAATGCCACCGACGCGCTTCCCCCGGATGCGGCATTTTACGACCATTACCTGGACCTGGTCGATATGATGCTTGATTATAGCTGTTTTGACGTGATTTGTCACCTTGACGTGGTAAAAAAATTCGGATTGCAGCCCCCGGTTCAATTTTTTGACAAAATGGATGAAATTCTAACAAAAATCAAGCATAAAGGCATTGCCGTGGAAATCAATTCCAGCGGCTTGTCCCATCCGGCAGGCACCGTTTACCCGGATCCGGCGATCATCAAGCGCTGCTTTGAAAAAAACATCCCCGTTACGTTCGGTTCGGACGCCCATAGACCGGAGGAGGTCGGCCGATATTTCAAGGAAACGGTCAGCCTGTTGAAAAGCACCGGTTTTCAGCATATAACCGGCTTCTCGAGGCGCAGCCGCTACGAAATACCCATTTAAAAGCCTTGATCAAATACCCCGACCATGATAATTTCGACATCTTTGAAATCAAGTGCTCATATGCTAGGGCGGTGGGTTTTGCCCAGTTCATGCCGACAAACATTCTCAGCATCGCCAACGACCTCCGCCATCACGGCTGGCGCCCCGGGCTTGAGCGTGAAGCAATAAAAAAGGTGCTGCGCCATTACAACCGCAGCACCTATTACGCCAACATCCCTATGCGGATTTATGACCGCTTAAAGGAAGCGTCATGAATATCATCATCATCATAGTGCTCATATTGCTCGTGCTGCCTTTTTTTCTGTTGACCGTTTGGGCGCTCGTCGATGTGGCGGCCAAACAGTTTCCGGGGCAGACGGGGGAAAAAGTCGTCTGGTGGATTGTCGCGACGATCCCGTTTATCGGCTGGCTGATTTACCTTGTCACCGGCCGCAGGCGGGGCAGGAAAAAACCGCATCCGGAATGAGCAGGAAGCAACCGCCGCTAAAACAATTGACAAAACAGATCCAACACCATATAAAACCACCGTAGCCAACAAACAATGGCCCCATCGTCTAGCGGTTAGGACGCCGGCCTCTCACGCCGGTAACGGGGGTTCGATTCCCCCTGGGGTCACCA
>SLGU01000360.1 GCA_007136525.1 Desulfobacteraceae bacterium
ACGTTCTTTCCGTCAACATGGTGCTTCTTGGCGCCCTGGCCGCGACAAAGCTCCTCCCACTGTCCGAGGAAAGCGTCCGGACCGCCATTTCGGAAACGACCCGGCGGGCGTTTCTCGATGTCAACCTGAAGGCGTTTGAAGCGGGGCGGCAGGCGGTATAGGCGGAAGCCTATTCCGGCAGTTTGTCGTAAAGGTGCTTTTTTACGATTTGCTCCTGCTCATCGAGTATTTCCCGCAGGATGCCGATATCGGTCATGGGATTCATGATGACGGTTCTGAGCACCACGATCCTGCCGGGGGAGAATGCGTTCTGCTGCAGTGTGGTACGTGAGACGAAGCTGTTACCGGCCTCCCGTTGGAGCCGCTGGAGGTCCCGGTTGACGATGTTCAGAGCGGCATTGATGCGCTCTTTTTCATCATCATCGGCCCGGGCGAGTGCTGCCTGCAACCGGGCCGGGCAGTACCGGTAGGTCAGTATGTTGAGCACCGGCGGCGTGACTATCTGAAAATCCGCCCGTTTCCTGATTTCTTCGGCAAAATCGGCAGCAGTTTCAATGCCGTGGTTGATCAGGAGGGCATACCCATTGGCCCCCATTATTTTAAGAGCGCAATCCAGAACCAGCGAATTGGCCTCCCTGGAGCCGGAAAGGGAGCGGATCCCTAAGTCCACGCTGCCCCGCCGGTTGACGTAGTTGGAATGGTAAGCGATAACATCCAGTATACTGGGGTTTCTGACGTAAAGCATGCCGCAGGTCATGGGCATGAAAAACTGCTTGTGCCCGTCGATGGTCACCGAATCGGAGTGCTGGATGCCGTCCAGGAGGTGCCGGTATTTTCTGGAGAAAAGGGTCGGCCCCCCCCACGCGGCATCCACGTGGAAATGAATGCCGTGCTTTTGTGCGGTTTCCGCGATCCGGGCCAGGGGATCGACGGTCCCCGTTTCGGTTGCACCGGCAATGCCCACGATGGCAAGAATGCAGGTGCGGGGATGATCCGCTTGAATCTGACGGATGGCAGCTTCAAGCGCATGGGTATCCAGGCGATAATCGGCGTCGGTTTCAATGGGAACGACGCTGTTGCAGCCGAGCCCGAGTATGCCCGCGGCCTTGCGCAGAGAATAGTGGGCCAGGCGTGAGGCCAGGATGACGCACCGGTCCACATCATAGGCGGCAAAAGCGGCCGCCACCCCCTCGACTTCGATGCCGGCGAATCCGGGCTTGGGAGCGAAACGGGCATTCCGTGCAACCCACAGGGCGGTCAGGTTGGCGGTGGTCCCCCCTTCGGTAAAAACGCCCAGCGTGGTTTCGGTGTTCTGAACGTGTTCTTCATAAAAAGGCAGCCCCCTCTGGTATATCATGCGGTGGACCTTGGCAATGACCTGTTTTTCAATGACGGATACGACCTTTGACGTTTCAACCTTGACCACGTTCTGGTTCAGGGCGGCAACGATGCTTTTCAGGTGGACCATGAAAAACGGGATGGCAGAGGTCATGTGCCCGATGAAATAGGGCGAGGCCACGTTGACGGCGTGGGGGGCGATTTCCTTGATCAGGCAGGTGATGACGTCGGCGAGTTTTTTTTCGGGGTCATCACTGATTTCCGTGACCATGAAATTTTCGGAAAGCTCTTTTAAGCTTTTGGCCTCGGTGATGCCCACATGCTTTTTTAAAAAGTCGTGCAGGCCGAAAAGCATCTGCTCCATGTACTTTATCAGCGTCTGCCGGCTTGCGTCATCTTCCGGTCTGAGGAATACGCGCATCAGGTGGTCCCAATCGGCCACCAGTTCCTTTTTCGGGCCGGGCCCGGTTTTTGTCCCCATGTTCGCCATTAACTCTTTTTTCTCTTTCAGGCATCCGGTTCCCGGCGCCCCGGTTGATATCGTAACTGCTTTCAAGTTTTTCCGCCTACCATATTTATTAAAAAAAATAAACGGATATTTGGTTTTGCGGTTCCCGGGTTTTTTGTGGTTCTGGAGTGAGCGGTAATATGGTAAAGTTGATGAACGCGTTAACGTCGATTTTGAGATGGCTAAGAATAACGGCTTCGTAAAAAGTCGAGATCAGACGACTTTGAAAAAAGTCCAAGATCAAGGCTTGCGCAATTTTTGAAGAATTGAGTCACGCCTTTGGCGTGATGAGATTCTTCGGAAATTGCGCGTAACGCAGATATTGGACTTTTTGCGAAGTCGTCAAGAATCATGAGCCGAAAACCGACCGGGTCAAAGCCAATCCCCCCAGGGGACAGACTTCCAGTCTGTCTCCCGGGTCAAAGCCAATATCCTCAGGGGACAGACTTCCAGTCTGTCTCCCGGGTTAAAGCCAATATCCTCCGGGGGCAGTACGCAAACGCTGCCGCCCGGGCTAACTGGTTTCGACCCGGGAGACGGAATTGAATTCCGTCCCTTGGGCGTCATACCGTTGAATATGGCCGAAACCCAAAGCCAGAAGCACAAGGCGGAAATCGATTTCGATACCGATTTCGATTTCGATTTCGATATAAAATATGATACACGCGCTGCCCATGCAATCCATTGAAACCCTTTCCGCACCGCAGGTCCATGAAATGCTGGAGCGGGGTGCAACCCTTGTCACCGTGAACCGGCGGCTGGCCGGGTACGTCATGGACCGCTATGGCCGGAAAATGGTTGATGCGGGCCATGGCGCATGGGAAACGCCGGATATCCTGCCTTATGGGGCCTGGCTCGAGCGGTGCCTGGATGAAAGCCGAATCCATGAGGGTTCCGGCACCGGAAAAGGTTTGCCGCTGCTCCTTCACCCCTTGCAGGAGCGCATCCTCTGGGAGCAGGTCATTGAAAGCGACGCTTCCCGGGAGATGCTTTTCCGGTCCGGCGGTGCAGCCCCCATCGCCGGGC
>SLGU01000095.1 GCA_007136525.1 Desulfobacteraceae bacterium
ATCCCGGTAGTTCTTTCCCATCAGTTCTTCGGCTGCATACCCGAGCAGGTTGAGCGTGGCGCTATTGAAAAAGGTGATTTTGCCGGTCAGATCGACTTCGTAATAAACATCATGGATCGAATCTATTATATTGCGGTACTTTTCTTCACTTTTTTTCAGCGCTTTCCGCGTGTTATGCTGCTCCGTGATGTTTCGTCCGATCCCTCTCACGCCCGTGGGGCGGCCGTATGCGTCTTTAATAAGGCTGTTGTTATATTCCAGGAGGGCTTCTTCCCCGTCTTGCTTGCGGATCAGCATATAACCGCGGTCTTTGCCGTTCTTCCGGATTCTTTCAAGGTAGCGGTCGCATTCGTGTCGTACCCTTTCCGGCACCAGATCCCTGATGTTGAACCGCTTCCACTGCTCGAGCGTGTATCCGGATTCCCGCACGCCGGTGGCGTTGACATCTTTCAGGTTGCCGTCGCGGTCATGCAAAAAGATGACGTCGTTGGTGGTGTCATAGATTTCCCTGACGAGCCGCTCGTTGCGGGAGGCTTTTTCATCCGTCATGAAATGTCGCTGTTTTTCGTCCTGCAGCGCCTTTGTTTTGTTTTTCAGGCGTCCATACAGGAGTATGATCGCCATAAGCATGCAGAAAAACACGATGCCCGTCCCTGCAAGCCATGACCACAGGACGAACGCCGGGGGAATTGCCTGCTGGGGATGCCCGCCGCTTGAAAGGCAGACAGCGGCAAACGCCGGTGCCGCAAGGTACAGGCAGGTTAAAGCAAGCAGTCGAATTGCGCACGTGAGGTATTTGTTCAACAGAGCATCACGATCGTTGTGAGTTGCAGTATATACAGGCATGACGCCTAAAGCCTTTATACGATACATAACATGCATCCTGCCTGAAAGAAAAGCATTTGTTTGCCTTCATGCCTTTCATGAGCGGCGGGAACATGATATCATCTATCCCATTCATCCCGTAAAACCGTTTTTTTGATAATACGTACGATTTAAATTCCCTATGACGCCGAAATCGCTTTTACCCTTACTTGAAAACATCGAGGCCGCAATGCCCCGCGCGCTTCACAGGGACCGCCATGCCATTGAGCGGGAGCTGTCCGGGCTGAAAAATAAACTGAAAAGCAAAGGCATCGATCATCGTGGCGTAAGCAGGCGGTTGACGGCTATCCATCACCGGCTTGAACACTCAGCCGCACTGAAGGATCGGCGTGCAGCCGCCCTGCCAGAAACCCTGGCGTTCCCTGATCTTCCCATATGCCGGGAAAAAGACAGAATTATACGGCTTATCCGCGAAAATTCCATCGTGATCGTATCGGGCGAAACCGGGTCCGGCAAGACCACGCAGCTGCCGAAATTCTGCCTGGAAGCCGGCCGCGGCATCGAGGGGCGCATCGCCTGCACCCAGCCCAGAAGAATCGCCGCCATCACTGTGACCGCGCGAATTGCCGAAGAAATAGGGCAGCAGACGGGCGAAAGCGTGGGATACAGGATCCGTTTTTCTGACAAAACAAGCGATGAAACCGTCATCAAAATGCTGACCGACGGCATGCTCCTTTCCGAGGCCCAGACCGACCGGTACCTGAACGAATACGATACCATTATCGTGGACGAGGCCCACGAAAGAAGCCTGAACATCGATTTTCTGCTGGGCATACTCAAGGGGCTTGTAAAAAAGCGCACGGATTTGAAGCTTATTATCACTTCCGCGACCATTGATACGGAAAAATTTTCCAGGGCGTTTTTTGATGCGCCTGTCGTTGACGTTTCCGGGCGGATGTACCCGGTTGAGACCGAGTACCTGCCGTCTGAAACATTCTCCGACAACACGGATGACGGATCATACGTGGACGGCGCAATTTACGCGGTCGACCGGATCGTGAGACAGTCCCCTTTCGGCGATATCCTCGTGTTCATGCCGACCGAGCAGGATATCCGGGAAACCTGCGACATTCTGGAAGCGAAGCGGTATCCGGCGACCACCGTGCTGCCGCTTTATGCAAGGCTTTCAGCGCCGGATCAGTCCAGGGTGTTCCGGTCTGCCGCAGGCCGCAAGATCATCGTGGCAACCAACGTCGCGGAAACATCCATCACCATCCCCGGCATCAAGTACGTGGTCGATACCGGGCTTGCCCGTATATCCAATTACATTGCCTCGACCCGGACCACTGCGCTTCCGGTATCCCCCGTATCCAGAAGCAGCGCCGATCAGCGTCAAGGGCGCTGCGGCAGGGTCCAGGGCGGCGTGTGCATCAGGCTTTTTTCCGAGGCGGATTACCTGTCCCGACCCCTTTACACCCCGCCGGAGATTCTGCGGGCCAACCTGGCAGAGGTCATTCTGCGGATGGCCGCGTTGAACCTTGGGGATATCGAGACATTTGACTTTGTCGATGCGCCCCCGCCCCACCAGATAAAAGAAGGGTATAATATTCTTGTTGAGCTGGGGGCCATTGAAAAGCGGAAAAAAGGGAAGAAGAAAAGGGCTTCCCAGGGCGCTGTCCGGCTCACCCCGACAGGGCGGATGATGGCGAAGATGCCGCTTGACCCCAGGCTGTCGCGCATGCTGATCGAAGCCCGCGAAAAAGGGGTGCTGTATCCTGTTTGCGCCATCGCCTCGGCCCTTACGCTGCCCGATCCCCGCCAGCGCCCGGAAGGAAACGAAGCGCAGGCGAACCAGGCGCAAGCCCGGTTTGTCGACCCGGCTTCTGACTTCATAACGCTGTATAACATGTGGCGGGCACTGGTGGGGGAAAACGGCAAGGGGCGGCCCCAGGTGCGGGCAAAGCACCTGAAGCAGTTTACAGGGGACCATTTTTTGTCTTTCCGGCGGATGCGCGAATGGATTGACGTCTATGACCAGGTCG
>SLGU01000211.1 GCA_007136525.1 Desulfobacteraceae bacterium
ACGTATCCCCTCCGGGGATGACCGGTGCCATATACAAAAGAGCAACTCCGGACTGTCAATGGTAAATCCGGGGTCGGCGTCGGTATCGGGATCGGCTTTTGACCTTGACCTTTGACCTTAACCTTGATCTTGGTCCTGGCCTTTACGCTTTGCCTTTTTTCCCTTAAAATCAAAGGCAATGCCAACGTCATGGGGATTGCCTTCGACCCGGGAGACAGACTGGAAGTCTGTCCCCTGGAGGTTCTGCAAAAGCGACCCCGATACCGACGCCGAAAAAAATGGATGAGGGAAAAAATACCCCCGGCACATCAGGAAAACCGTCCGACCGTGGCCGTGCCGCCCTTATTGGGCTGTATTGTTATTGCATTTTAAATGCTTATACTGTAGATAACAAAATTTTGCGTAGAAGCCATTTCAAAACCCCGTCAGCGGTTCAATGGCTGTATTGCAGGCCCTTCACACTGCTCAACATATTGAATATGCGCCGTTTTTTCATCTGCCTGCACCTTGCCACCGGACCCGGTATACGGTTTTCAAACTGCTTCTATTGTTGACGGCTTCGTAAAAAGGCCAATATCTGCGTTGCGAGCAATCTTTGAAGAATCTCACGTACGCATAAGTACTATCAATTCTTCAAAAATTGCTCGCGCCTTGATCTTGAACTTTTTACAAAACCGCCTGAAAACGACTTTTTACGAGGCCATCATTGTTTATCAAATTGAAAAAGCCGCACCGACAGGGCGGTGAACAGGGGCCATAAGCGCATTGAATCCGGGTCTGAACCATACTGACGTGCTTGTCCGGAAATTTGCCCGGGCTATTTCGGAAAACGGGATGCTCTTGCCCGGCGACAGCGTTTTAACCGGTGTTTCCGGCGGCGCAGATTCCGTAGCCCTGCTTCATGTGCTGCTCGCACTGTCGGATAAATACAGCTTGCGCATCGGGATTGCCCATGTCAACCACGGCTTGCGGGGCAAGGCGGCGGACCGGGACGCGGCCTTTGTTGAAGACCTTGCAAAAAAGCGGAATGTGCCTTATTATGGTAAACAAATTGACATTGCTGCCGTCAAAAGACAGAACGGAGTAAACCTTGAAGAAGCGGGAAGGGACGCCAGGTATTCTTTTTTTAATGAAATTGCAGACGGTTATGGTTTTGACAGGATAGCGGTAGCACATCACATGGAAGATGATGCGGAGCTTATCCTGATGAACATGCTCAGAGGGAGCGGGCCGACCGGCATGGCAGGCCTTGCGCCGGTTCGGGGACGGATCATAAGGCCGCTGATTCATTGTCGCCGCATGGACATACTGAATTATCTCAAAACCCGGGATATCGCTTATGTGCATGACAAGAGCAACGATGATACCCGGCTCCATCGCAACCATATCCGCCATCGCCTGATTCCCGCCCTCAAACAATATAATCCCCGTGTTGTTGAAAATCTGCACAGGCTGGGACAGGTTACCGGTTTCGAGAACCGATGGCTGGATAGCCTGGTTTCACCTGTTTTAGATGCCGCGGTTACGGCGCGAAGCGCCGGGCGCGTGGTTATGGCCGTTGAAAAAATTTACGGCCTGCATACTGCTTTGAAAAGGCGACTCATCCGGAGCGCCCTTCTGGCGGTAAAGGGCGACCTGAGGCGTATCGGATTAGCGCACATCGACGCTGTCATCGATCTTATGGAAAAAGGCAGGCCGTCCGGGCGGCTCGACCTTCCGGACCGCATCAGGGTTGCGCGCGGCAATGATGCGTTGATATTTACGAAGGAAAAACAGCCCCTCAGATCGCCTGAGCTTGCCGGCAACCGGTTTTCAGCGCAAAAATATGCGTACCGGGTGACCGAGCAACAGGCGGTTTCAGGAGTGGTCGATATTCCGGAGGCGGGCTCGCGATTGGTCTTGACCCGGTTGCCCGTAGAGGATATGGAGGGTTTTCCTTCGGGCGATGCGGCCGCTTTTGACTGGGACAAACTGGCTTTCCCGTTGAAGGTGAGGAACATGCGCCCGGGAGACCGTTTTAAGCCCTTGGGCATGTCCGGAACCCAGAAGCTGAAGGATTTTTTTATCAACAACAAGATTCAGGCGGGTCAGCGCGGCCGGGTTCCCCTTGTGCAAAGCGGGGAGCAATTGGCATGGGTCGCCGGTTTGCGCATGGATGAGCGCTTTAAGGTGACCCGAAGGACAAAAACCGTTTTACAGGCAAAACTGATCCGAATTGATTCGTGGCCCAAAGCTAAACCCAACGCGTGCGGAGGATCGCAGACTTGAACGCATTCAATAAAAACCTGGCATTATGGATCGTCGTCGTTTTGATGATGATCATGCTGTATAACCTTTTTGCGGCCCAGCCCCAGCCCCAGCAGGAACTCGGTTATTCCGAGTTTTTATCGATGGTTGAAAACCGGCGTGTTTCCAACGTGGTGATCCAGGGAGATGAGCTGACCATAACCGATGCCGCCGGAGACACCCACATTGTGTATTCGCCGTCCGATAATGAACTGGTGCGCATTCTCAGGGAAAACGGCGTGGACATAAAGGCGAAGCCCGAGCAGGAAACCCCCTGGCTGATTTCCGTGCTGGTCTCCTGGTTCCCGTTTCTGCTCCTGATCGGGGTGTGGATTTTTTTTATGCGCCAGATGCAGGGTGGCGGCGGAAAGGCGCTGTCATTTGGCAAAAGCGGGGCAAGAATGCTCTCGGACGAGGCCCCCAAGGTCACTTTTGATGATGTGGCCGGGGTGGACGAGGCCAAGGAGGAAGTCACCGAGCTGGTCGAGTTTTTGAGAACCCCGAAGAAGTATACCCGCCTCGGCGGCCGCATTCCCAAGGGGGTGTTGATGGTCGGCGGCCCCGGAACGGGAAAGACGCT
>SLGU01000135.1 GCA_007136525.1 Desulfobacteraceae bacterium
AAGGAAAGAGAACACTGCTACTTGTAGAAGATAATGAAGACCTGAGGCAGGTAATCGGAGGGTTTTTAAGCCAATACTTTGAAGTTGAAGAAGCAGAGGATGGAGCGGTTGCTCTGGAGATAGCAAGATACTTGTCGCCCGATGTAATTGTCAGTGATGTGATGATGCCTAATATGAGCGGGTTTGAACTGTGCAACAGGATTAAATCTGATATTGAAACAAGCCACATTCCGGTTGTGCTGCTTACTGCCAGGGTAGATGATTCAAGCAAAGCAGAAGCATATTCTTATGGTGCTGACTCTTACCTTACCAAGCCTGTAAATACGGAGCTGCTGCTAACCCGCATCAATAGTATCCTGGATGCCAGGGATGGGTTGAAGGACTATTACCGGCGCCGCTGCATATTTGCCCCGGAAGAAAACAATGTTAAAATTCCCCCTCTCGATGAAACGTATATCAAAAGAGCTACTGAGCTTATAGAGAAAAATCTTGAGAACCCCGAATTTAGCGTTCAGATGCTTACCACTGAAATGGGAACCAGCAACTCTATGTTGTACCGTAAATTCAACAAAATATTAGGAGTAACCCCCAATGAGCTCATCAAAAATATGAGGATCAAATTTGCGGCTGAAATGCTTTCAAAGGGCACCTATACCGTTTCAGAAGTAGCCTACAGCATAGGATTTAATGATCTGAGCTACTTTGGTAAATGCTTTAAAAAGGCATACGGTCTATCCCCCTCAGACTTTAAAGAGAGCAAATCAGCTGAGTTTACAAGCAATTGAAATTATGAGATCAGGAAATAGGCTACCCTGAAAAGTTTAACTTTTTAATACAGGTAGAAATTTCCATTTAGCTATGAAATGATTTCCGTTGCTTAAAACACGATCCGGGAATCCTTAATTTATTATGGGTTTAAAAGTTTGTTGGTATATGTTTAGTGTGCTGATAATAAATAAGTTTCGTTTATTTTAAGTGCTTTTGAAAACCCTCTTTTAGTGTTTGAGAAAATATTACTAACCCGGAAATCATCCTTGAATTAGTTTTGTTTTCAATCTCTGTAAACCCCAGATGTTAAGTTTTAAAAATACAAACTAAATCTTTGTATATGTCGAAATTATATTTTATGTTATTTGGTGCCATGGTTTTATTTTGCAGTTTAACCATGGCACAACGAGCAACGGTTACAGGAACTGTTACCGATGATGTTACCGGTGAAACATTGCCCGGTGTTGCTGTGGTTATTCAAGGTACCACCATTGGGACTACCACCGATTTTGATGGCAAGTATGCTATAGAAGTAAGCCGGGGTGAAGTTCTGGTATTTAGTTTTATGGGCTATACTCCCAAAGAAATTGAAGTGGAGGACCGAAACATTATAAACGTGCAGCTGAGTACAGATATAATGGGCCTTGATGAAGTTGTTGTTGTAGGATACGGTGTACAAACAAGGGCTTCTGTTGTTGCCTCCATAGCCCAGACTACCGGTGAAGATCTTTTGATGGTGGGGGATGTAACCAATGTGTCCCAGGCCTTGCAGGGTATGTTGCCTGGCATTACGGCAATTACCAGTTCGGGCAAACCTGGAGAAGACCAGGCTGAGCTGTTTATCAGGGGGCGTGCTTCATGGCAAAATACCGATCCGCTGGTGCTTGTTGATGGAATTGAGCGGGATATGAATGATGTGGATCCAAATGAAATTGAAACGGTTTCTGTATTAAAGGACGCATCTGCCACTGCAGTTTTTGGTGTGAAAGGTGCCAACGGGGTCATCCTTATTACCACCAAGCGTGGTAAAACTGCCCCTCCCAGAGTTTCTTTCTCAAGTAACGTGGGGTTTAAGCAACCTACTGCATCTCCGGAATTTGCTGACTATGTTACAGCTATGAGGATGCGTAACGAATCGCTGGCCAATGATCGCAGATGGAATGATCAGATTCCGGATGCACTGATACAGCTTTGGGCTGAAAACCTTGATCAGGCAGGGCCTTATAACGACTACTTTCCCAATATCGACTGGTGGGATCAGATGGTTAAAGATGTGGGTGTTCAGTACCGCTTTAATGTGAATGTCAGGGGTGGATCTGAGTCTCTGCGGTATTTCGCCTCACTGGGTTATTTAAATGATGGAGATATCTTTAATACTACTCCTACTGATTTATATGATCCAACATTTAAATTTGAGCGTTACAACTTCAGGTCAAACTTTGATTTCAATATTACCCCTACAACTGAGGTTGCACTCAACCTCTCGGGTATGGTTTCCTACCGCAACCAGACCGGATATCGTGTGGATGGAAGTGGCTTTGGTGAGCAGCAATTTTATCAGCAATTGTTTCTTGCAGGGCAAAATGAATTTCCAATCATGTGGTCGGATGGTGAATACGGGGTTGGGCCCGATGGCACAGGAAATATCCTGGCAGATTTTGACATGGGGCAAAGAATATTCCGAACGTACAGAGGGTTTACAGACCTGAGTCTGAAACAGGATCTGGAAGCCATTACCAAAGGGTTGTCTTTTAACGGGAAAGTATCCTTTAATGCTACTGCACGTCACCAGTCGCAAATTCAAAAATATGGAGCCGGTAATTTCGGTGAGCAATTCCCTGTTTCTTACAGCAGAAGGTACGACCTGCTTAATCCCAATGAAGATGGAACCTTCAACCTTATAGATGAAAGACGTTGGCCAGGAAGTGAAGCACATAATCCGCCACCTTCTGCCAGTTATGACAATCTTATGAATGGAGGATTCAGCAGGTATCTTTATTATGAACTGGCATTGAATTACTCACGCAAATTTGGCAACCATAATGTTACGGCATTGGGCCTGTTCAGCAGAACGGCAGATGAAGGTCTTGAAGGATG
>SLGU01000256.1 GCA_007136525.1 Desulfobacteraceae bacterium
AAGGGTTTTGGTTTCATCGAGCAGGAAGACGGCCCCGACGTGTTTGTTCATTTTTCCGCTATCAATTCAAATGGTTTTAAATCATTGAATGAGGGCGACAAGGTGAGCTTTGAAGTTGAACAGGGTAAAAAAGGTCCTGCGGCGGTTAATGTAACCGTGTTATAAACATCTTTTAGAACGTTCGACCAGTAGAACGTTCGACCGGAATTCGATCAAAAAGGGATGGTTTCCTATCAGCGGGAAAGCATCCCTTTTTTTATTTATTATCCGGGTCGGGTTTGATCTCGTTCAGTGGGCTTTTCAGCCGGCAGGATCGCACAAGGGCAGGGAGATTTCAAAAGTCTTCTTATTCATGGAACAGCGCAACGCCCCCTTGTGCGCCTCGAAAATGGCTTTTGCGATGAAAACGCGGGACAATGCGCCGTTTTCCGTAAAAGGATCGAAGTAATACAAAACGGCTTCCGGACGCATGCGGACATGCGGCTTGTGACCAATGTCTGCGCGCATTTTACCTTTCGCCAGTTGCCCGTGGATTTCTATCGCCGATTCTGTTTCAGATGATCCTGATATGACATCCAGAATCAGATACACTGCTTTGCTTACCAGTCCGGCATTCGCCAAAATCATCGCGGCGCCGGGCGGCCATGTGATATTGTCCTGCAAGGGGGGTTTGTCGTTTTTGCTTTGCCAGTTCAATAAAGCCCGTTTAACAACAAGGGCGGCGTCAAGCATTTCGGGATAAATTTCCAGGGTGCTGAAAAAACGCCTGTAATAACCAATGAACGGTTTGATCCGGGCTTTTTCATCGGCAAGGAGCCGGAGTATTTTTTCTCCCCGGGAACTGAAGCGTTCATTTTTCAACCCATGCCCGACAAGATCGATATTGGCTATAACATTGCCCGTTTCATGACAGAGCTGCCTTGAAACAGCCCAGGTGATCAGCTGGTTCAGAAGGAGATCCGGTGCGTCGCCTGCTTTTTTCATGATGAACCGTTTTCCCCCAGATTATACCGGCGGATTTTATCGATCAGCGTTTTCCTGGCAATGCCAAGCATTTCAGAAGCGCGCGTCCTGTTGTGCCCGGAAACTTCCAGCGCCTGCAGGATCAGTCGTTTTTCCATCTGTTTGAGATTCATGGTTGAAAACGGTGCCGGTCGATTGGATTTAAAAGGCAGGTCACGGGTTGTGATCATGTTTTCCCGGCAGGTAATGACCGCGCGTTCAATGACGTTCACCAGTTCCCTGACATTACCGGGCCAGTCATACGATATGAGCGCATTGCTGGCCTTTTCCGAAAGCCCCTCCAGCCGGCGGTGATAGGCTGTGGCGAATCGTTTGAAATAATACCCGGCTATCATCGGAATATCGTCTTTCCGGTCCCGCAAGGGGGGTATTTTAATAACGTACATGTTCAGGCGGTAAAGCAGATCCTGTCGGAACCGCTGATCGGCAACCGCTGTTTCAAGATCTGTATTGGTTGCCGCCACAACCCGGAAGTCCGAATGCAGGTTCGATGTGCCGCCGACCCTTTTAAACTCCCTGGCTTCCAGGACCCGGAGCATCTTTGTTTGCAGCATCATGGGGGCGTTGCTGATTTCATCGAGAAAAAGCGTGCCTTTGTGGGCGATTTCAAACAGACCCTTTTTTTGCGCCACAGCCCCGGTGAAGGACCCCTTTTCATGGCCGAATAACTCGCTTTCCATTATGCCCGGCGCAAATTCAGAGCAGTTCACTGCAAAAAAGCTGTTGTCCCGTCTCGGGCTTCCCTCATGAATAGCCCTTGCCACCAACTCCTTTCCGGTCCCCGTTTCCCCGGAGATCAGCACGGTGACCTTCAGGGCCGCAACTTCTTCTATGGACTCCCGGACTTTCCTGATGCCGTCCGAGGCACCGATAATCGATGTCACGCGGCTTGAGCGCAGCGCCTTTTCTTTGCGGAGGGATTCTATTTCCTGAAGCATCCGCCCCTTTTCAACGGCCTCATGGACCGTTGACCAGAAAAGATCGAGCTTGTCGTCGATCGGTTTTTCAAAGTAGTGAAATGCGCCCTGTTTGATCGCTGCGATTGCTTTTTCGGAAGACCCGTAGGCCGTAATCAGAATGAAAGGGATGTCCGGACGCATGTCCTGAATCTTTGCAAGGAGCTCACTTCCCGTCATTCCGGGCATCTGAACGTCAGATATGACGACATCGGCCCCGTTTGTTCTCAGGTAGCCGAGCGCATCCTCGGCGGACGTACAGGGGACTATTCTGAAGCTGTCGGCTTCCGGGAGGCAGCAGATCAGGTTAAGGAAATTCTCGTTATCGTCGATCATGAGAATGATTGGTTTTTCCATTTTTCTCAAATATCAAAAAACCATGCCGATGTCTAAGAAAAACCGGATATTTCTATTTTTTCCAAGCGGTTGTTACATTGTGTGACAATGGGTAGGGGATAATTGTAACGATTTGTAACAGTTTCGTACGACACTTGACCGCATTGTTTTATAACGCTTTAATATCAATTGGTTATTTTTGGCTTGAATGCGGATTTCATGGCATGCTTGTTGCTGTTCAATATCTGATTGTTCAAAGCGTCGTAAACCTTTTAAAGGAGGGGATAATGCAGGATAGCCTTCGCGGTCTGGTAACCAATATTCTCGGCGGGGATCGTTTTGAAATCCGGGTTCTGGATACAGGCGCATTCAATGAACACAAATATAAAGCCGCTCAATGCATCCGTATTGCAGGCATCAACGACCCGGACCTGTATCCGGGAAAGCAGAATGAGGGCAGGATAGAAAAGTTGAAAAACAAGGAAGTGCTCTGCTATATCGTTGCCAGGGATGCGGATGGAAATGCAGTTGCCGTGGTTCACTGCAT
>SLGU01000030.1 GCA_007136525.1 Desulfobacteraceae bacterium
AACTAGGGAACGGAACGGAAACGATAGGAAGCGCGCGCATGCTTGACATGCATGAGGTCACTGGTTCAAGTCCAGTACCGCCCACACGAAGAAACCCCCGTCCCAATAGGGAAAACGGGGGTTCTTCTTTTGTCCGCAGATCGGCGATATTTACCGATTGGGCACGGATTGGGCACGAAGCATGTCGGAGATGACCTTTGCAGCACCCTTTTGCATGTCGGGAGAGACGTGGGAATAGGTATCCATCGTGGTACTGATCCGGCTGTGACCTAACCGCTCCTGTACCACTTTTGGGTTGACGCCACCCTCCAGCAGCATCGTCGCGCAGGTGTGGCGCAGGTCGTGGAACGTGATAGGCGGGAGGTTGTGTTTCTTTACCATGGATTTGAATTGGCGCAGGAGGTTCCGGTGACTGATCGGCGTTCCTACCGAGGATGGAAATATAAGTCCGTGGTCATCCCAGAAGAGTCCGGCGGCGAGCCGTTCCTCCGCCTGGCGTACCCGGTGGACGCGAAGCACCTCGACCTCCTCTACATCGAGCGCGACTACCCTGCCCGATCCCGTTTTGGTATCGGTGAAGGTGCCATCCCGTGCGAGGGAGCGACGTACCGCCAAACGATCCCCGCGTAGGTCCTCCCAGCGTAACGCGAGGAGTTCGCCTTGCCGGAGTCCAGTCGAGAGTGCGATCCGGTACAGGGGTGCGTTCCTGTGT
Organism: Desulfobacteraceae bacterium; assembly: GCA_007136525.1. Next base: position 713 of record SLGU01000030.1, read on the forward strand.
CCCTGTATGGCCTCCAGGAAGCGTCGGGCGTCCGATTGGGACCAGTACCTTATTTGCGGCTTCTCGGCGCGTGGTGGGTCTACAGCGTCGGCAGGGTTCGCGAATAGAATCTGCCACTTGACGGCTTGGTCCAGTGCGCCGTGCAGGGTGTGGTGGATATACTCGACGGTACGACGGGATAGGCCCTGCCCGTCGGAGCGACCCGACTCTAGTTTCTGCCGGTACAGTTCTTGGATATGGGCCGGGCGTAGTTGGTTCATCTTGAGGTGTCCGATATCGTGGGAGACGTGGTTGCGAAGGGTGGATCGGTAACTCTTTACGGTGGAGTCGCGCAGGGATTGGGCGGCGTGATCGAGCCACATTTCGAGGTAGTCGGCCAGTTTCATCGTGGTTGGATTCGTATACTGGCCCCGCGAGACTTCCGATATCCTCTCTGCGAGGATACGTTCTGCGTCGCGCTTGGTCACGTTTCCGAGGGATTCCCGCGCCTGCCTGCGCTTGCCGTCAATACCCGGCGGTATATCATAGCGAATCGTCCACGAGTTTCCGCGCTTGATGATGGAGCCTCTCATGGTATGGCACCCAATTTCCGCAGTCGGACGCAGACCGCTTGCTGGGACAACCGCAGGAGTGACGCAATCTCTTCCAGCGACATCCCACGGTGTAGTCGGAGGATCATTTCCTCGGGCATCAGGAGCGCACCAGCGACCGCGTTGGCTTCTCGTTCCATGGTCGGGTCCGATCCTTTGGCGGCGAAATAGTGGACAGGTGCGATGCCTCGGTGTAGGAGCCAGTGACCGAGTTCGTGACCGAGGGAGAAGGTTCGCCGTGGTGGTGGTTCGTTGATGTTCAGAACAATACGCCACGCGCCGTCGTGATACCAAAGCAGGCTGCTATCCGGTTCGCCGAATCGGTAGCAGTCCAGGCCGATGCCGAGTTTGTGCGTAATGATGATTAACTTTTTGAGAGGCCGTAGTTCGTGTTCTCTATGTTCCTCGTTCAGTTCGTCGATGATTCGCCTGGCCCCCACATTTCGCACTCGCTATTCCTCCTCGTTCCACTCCTCCTCCATCGCTCGCTTTGCCTCTGGAGCGTCCCTGTCCAGTACATAGAGTGCGTAGTCAATGAATGACATGATGCCCTGTTTGGTCGGTTCGCCGCGGGCGGCTGCGATACCCGTGAGTACCGCGCGGACCCGGCTGCAGTTTTCTATACGCGGTCCGATGTCGGGATCGTCCATGTATTTGCGGATCAGTTGGGGTATGTCGTCACGCTGTCGCCAGTCGGGATCGGAGGGATCGAAGCCGGTTCGGTTTTCAGGCAAAGGCGAATCCTTCATGGCGTAAAGGAAGTCTAACGACACGTCTAGTATCTCCGCGATTTTGCGCGCTGTCCCCGAATCGGGAGTGGATTTACCATGCACCCACCGCGAGACTGTGACCGGGGATACGCCCAACTCCTCGGATAACTCCTTCTGCGTAAGTCGCTTTCTCAACAAGGCAATTTTCAGCCGGTATTCAAATGAGTTTTCCACTGTCTCCACCTCCCCGGTCATGTTTAGTGACCTCTATAATATAACACTCATGCGCTCCCGTAAATAAACACCCGTAAATATTTCAAACTAATTTGGCGTAAGGGGTTTACACTACTATCGCTCCGTGTTAATATCTAAACAACACTAGATACACGGAGGGGAGATCGAGATGCGCAAACGCCTAACTATTAACGAACTCGCTGATATTTGGCCCTTCTCCCGGCAGAAAGTCTACCAGATGGCCAAGAACCCTGGTTTCCCTGCGGCAAAGGTCGGAGGCAAATGGCTAATCGACGCGGAGGCCGCCGAGGAATGGCTCGACCGCCAGATCCTCAAGGAGCGCGTGTCATGAAAACTCTAGCCACGGTCTTCATCGACGACCAGACCGACATCGAAGTCAAGGCACCGACCGCACCGGGGAGATCGACGACACTACAGTTCAACAAGTGCGACCTGATGCTTCTCTGCACCGACGATGACCTCGCACGGTTACAGGGAGTGCTGGCCGAGTACCTGGAGGGGAGAGTCAAATGCGCGGGCTAGAGAACTACGAAACCGTCAAAGAGCGTAAGGTCCGCTTCTACAACGACCATCCCACGGGCGC
>SLGU01000122.1 GCA_007136525.1 Desulfobacteraceae bacterium
ACCGTTGATCATGTGGTCGTCGATGACGTCATAATAGTCATATACGGCTTTTATGAATTCATCGGCCAGCTCATTTTCCTCCCTCAGGGTCAGGGCTTCTGCCGGCGGCACCGACGCGGCCCCGAAAATGAGGAAAGCCGACAATGCGGCAAGGGTTTTTTTAAAAAAGGACATGGTTATCCGTATATTTTTCTGCTATGTAGATAGATGCTTGCAGCGTTAATAAAACATCGGAACATCTTTGATCTATCAGAACGGGTTTTTAAACATCCGCTTTTTTATATGTATAATACCGGAAATCCGGTTTTTCAATGCCTTACCCGACTCACCCCGTCCCGTTCGGGACTGCCATAAAAACAGCCGTCGGCCCCATTGCCGGCCGGCTTTGCGGCGACCCCGTGGCACAACGGCTTTTAAAAAAATAAAATATATGTTAAGGATGTTGCCATTATGACACATATCATCTGCATTGCAAATCAAAAGGGGGGGGTTGGCAAAACAACGACGGCCATTAATCTTTCCGCCGCCCTTTCCGCTGCAGGAAAGAAGATACTGCTTGTCGACTGCGACTCCCAGGCCAATGCCACCACGGGTATGGGCATTGACAAGGGAAGTCTTGATTGCACGCTCTATCACGGTCTCATAGGCGCTGCTGAAATATCTGATATAATAATGAAAACAGATATAAAGCGGCTTTGGCTGATCCCGGCCCGGGTGGAACTGATCGGGTTTGAGTTTGAAATGCACGGGGCTGAAGACCGGGAGAAAATACTGCGGCGGCTGCTTGAGGGGTGCAGAGATCGTTTTGACCTGATTATCCTGGATTGCCCGCCGTCCCTGAGCCTGCTGACCATCAATGCCATGGCTGCCGCCGATGGGGTACTGATTCCGCTGCAAAGCGAGTTTTATGCACTGGAGGGGCTCGGCCAGCTTCTCCAGACAATCAAGCGGATCAGGCGCCATATCAACCCGAGCCTTCAGATTGAGGGTATTCTCATGACCATGTTCGACCGGCGGACCAATCTTTCGGGGCAGGTGACGGCGGATGCTGAAAAGTACTTCAAGAACCAGGTTTTTAAAACGCGTATCCCCCGTTCCGTCCGCCTGGCCGAAGCCCCCAGTTTCGGGAAGCCTATATTGCTGTACGACCCGTCATCTGTTGGTGCCAGATGCTACCTGTCTTTGGCAAAGGAAGTTCTCAGAAATCAAAAGCGCCGGGAGCCTGAGAGCGCTGCGGTTCTGGCGGCCCGTTAAAACCGTACATGAATTGGTGAGGCACACATGACAACCGATGCAACCGGGAAGAAAAAAAGACGCACCGGCCTCGGCAAGGGACTGGACGCCCTGTTTCCGGAAATTGGCGTTGAAGATGACAATCCCGGCCCCGGGGGGTACATCGACTGCGACATTCAACGGATACGACCCAACCCCTACCAGCCGCGCCGTGAATTTCCCGAAGAAGAAATGGCGGAGCTCGCAGCCTCGGTTAAGGTGCACGGCATTTTGCAGCCGCTTCTGGTACGCAAGACGGGCAATGATTTTTATGAAATTGTTGCCGGGGAGCGGCGGCTGCGGGCTGCAAAAATGGCCGGCCTGGGCAGCGTCCCCGTGGTGGTCCGCAGCGTCAGGGACAAGGAGATGCTGGAATTCTCGATCATCGAGAATATTCAGCGGGAGAATCTCAATGCAATGGAGGAAGCAGAGGCATACCAGCGCCTTCTTTCCGAATTTGGCCTGACCCAGGAAAATGTATCCGAAAGGGTCGGTAAAAGCCGTTCGGCCGTAGCCAATTTTTTGCGGTTGAACAACCTGAGCGACGAAGCCAAGTCGGCCCTGCGTAATGATGCGATATCCATGGGGCACGCGCGGGCGCTGTTGGGCGCCGATTCTCCGGTTATACAGCGCAAGGCCCTCCAGGCGATCATCAGCGGCCCTTTGTCCGTGCGCGAAACGGAGAAAATGGTCAAGCGCCTCAATGACAGGGCGAAATACCCCTTTGAACCGCTGCCGGCCCGGCCGGATGATATTCATTATAACGGCCTCCAGGAAGACCTTGGCCGGTTTTTCGGCACAAAAGTAAAAATCATGCGGCGCGGGAAAAAAGGAAAACTGGAAATCGAGTTTTACGGCGATGATGACCTGGACCGGATTCTTTCGCTGTTGAAATCAAATGCCTGAGCGCGTTTTTTCTGCCCGGGAGAAGTTGCCCTTATGCCCTTATACAATTGATCAATTTCAATTGGGTGGCACGGGGTGTTGCCCGCAGCAACAATTGCAGGGGGTTGCTGATAGCTCCTGGGGAAGCGCGGACAAGCGCCCTGTGGCCTTGCCGTTTATCACAGGGCGCGTTTGCGCGAGCCATGGAGATATCAGCGTTCTCCTGCAGTTGCAAGGGCAACGCCCCGTACCACCCGGTTGACATTGTCCTTTTAAAGCATCTGTCATGCCTTTACATGTGATCATCGATGGTTACAATTTAATCCGGCAGTCTGATGAACTTCGGGCGCTTGACCGGCAGGCGTTGGAGTTCGGGCGGGAAGCCCTGGTCGAAAAACTGGCCGCATACAGGCAGATCAAGCGTCACAAAATTACCATCGTATTTGACGGGTCCCAGAAATATATCTTCCCCGATGCCCACTCATCTTGGAAAGGCGTGGCCATAAAGTTTTCCCGGCACGGAGAGACAGCCGACGGGCTGATCCGAAAGATGGCCCGGCAGGAAGGGGAAAAGGCCGTTGTCGTCAGCAGCGACAAGGAGATTATTCGTTTTGCCGATGCCCATGGGGCGGCAACCCTTGAATCCGTTGCGTTTGAGGAAAAATTGCAGATGGCGGAAATGGCGGCC
>SLGU01000259.1 GCA_007136525.1 Desulfobacteraceae bacterium
ATGCCGGCCCGGGGGATGAAATTCAATTCTGCCACCAAGACATTATCCCGCTTGCGTGAAATTACGGTGGTTTCCCCGAAAGCCGTCTTCACGCGCCTGCAGACAAAAAAATTACTCAAAAAACGATCCCTTCATTGAAAATGCCTCTGAAATTATGTAAAGACGTTAAAAATACATAATACCGTAAAAAACGGCATACAATGAAAAGGGAGCCTTGATGGATCAGCATGAAAGAACCTGCTGCGGGCACGTTGGCAGACGCGACGAGGGGCGGGAAATACACCTGCAAGGCTGGGTGGACGCCCGACGGGACCACGGCGACCTGCTCTTTATTCACATGCGGGACTGGACGGGCATCATCCAGGTGGTATTCCAGGAAACCGGATCAGACCGGATGTTTGAAACAGCCCGGCACCTGAGGGAAGAATACTGTATTTCGGTTGTGGGGCGCGTGGTGAGTCGGCAGGCCGGAACCGAAAACCCTTCCCTGGCTACCGGGGATATAGAGGTGACAGCGACATCCCTGAGCATACTGAACACATCCCGGCACCTGCCTTTTCAGCTGTCTGAAAAAGCCATGACCGCCGGCGCCAGCATCAGCACCCCCGCCAACGTGGCCGAAGATCTCCGTCTCCAGTACCGGTACCTGGACCTGAGGCGACCGTCCATGCAGGACAACCTCAAAAAACGCCACCGCATGATCAAAAGAGCCCGCAGTATCCTTGACGATCAAGGGTTTATCGAGATCGAAACCCCGAACCTGACCCGGTCCACGCCCGAGGGTGCCAGGGACTACATCGTTCCGAGCCGGGTCCATGAATCGGCCTTTTACGCCCTGCCCCAGTCTCCGCAGCTTTTCAAGCAGTTGTTGATGATCAGCGGCATGGAGCGTTACTACCAGGTAGCCCGGTGCTTCCGGGACGAGGACCTGCGGCCGAACCGGCAGCCTGAATTTACCCAGCTCGACATCGAAGCGGCTTTTATCGACGAAGCGTTCATCTGCAAAACCATCGAGGAAATCATCACCGCCATGTTCGATGAGGCCGGCATCAAACTGCCGCGGCCTTTTCCAAAAATAACTTATGCGGAAGCCATCGCATCGACCGGTTCGGACCGCCCCGACCTTCGCTTCGGCCTGCGGTTTATCCCTGCGACCGACATCTTTTCCGATACCGCCTATACCATATTCAGGCAGATTCTCAAGCGCGGCGGGCATATCATCGGCATCAACGTCAAAGGGCAGTCGGATGCATTGAGCAAAAACGTGCTGCAAAACGAATATGCCAAACAGATCGTCCCCGGGTTCGGCGGAAAGGGCATGACATGGATGCGGGTGACCGACGGGCAGCTGGACTCCAACATCGTCCAGTTTTTCAGCAAGGCCGAGCAGGCGGCCGTCATGGAGCGGTTCGGGTGTGAAGAAGGCGATGTGCTCATGATCATCGCGGACCCCGCTTATGTGGTAACAACGGGCGTTCTGGGACAGCTGCGGCTGCACGTGGCAAACCGGCTCGGGCTCATTCCGGAAGATACCTGGCATCCGGTATGGGTGACCGATTTCCCCCTTTTCGACCCCCTGGAAGAAGGCGGCGTCACATCCACGCACCATCCCTTTACAGCCCCCGACCGCACCGATTTTGACCCGAAAAACGTAAGCGAGCTGCTGCAGCTCAAATCACGCGCCTATGATATCGTTATCAATGGTGAAGAAGTGGGCGGCGGCAGCATCCGCATAGACAATTTCAAGGTCCAGGAAAAAATTTTTGAAGCGCTCGGCCTTTCCCGGGAGGAAGTGACCGAAAAATTCGGATTCTTCCTCAAGGCCCTGGAATTCGGCGCTCCCCCGCACGGCGGGATCGCCATCGGCATCGACCGGTTGGTGTCCATGGCGCTAAACACTGCTTCGATCCGGGATGTAATCGCCTTTCCCAAAAACAGGAGCGCCTTCTGTCCCCTGACCAAAGCGCCGTCGGTGGTCAGCAGGGAACAGCTTGAAGAGCTGGGGCTGCTTAATTTCGGCCCGGCGGAAAAAATCGCACAGACAGAAGAGAAAAACATCATCGATACCCTGTCATGGGTTTCACGAATCGGCATTGACGAACAGGAACGACCCGTTATGGCAGCAGCGGTGGAAAATGCCCGGAACCTGGCCGAACAGGTACTCGCCCGTCAATGCGAAGCAGCGCCGATGTATTCCGTCATCGCCCTGGGAAACCGGACACGCCCGGGAAAAGCGCCGGTTGCGCACCCGGCTGCGGCAAACGGGGGGCTTCTGGCCAATGCCCCTGAAACCAGGGGTGACTTTTTCAAAGTGGCCAATATTATCGATTAGTTGAAGGTTGGCTTCAGCATACAACCAGAAAATGAAAGGCCGGAAGGGAAACAGCGTCTCTGGGTACCGGCGTCTAACACAACAAGGATATCGCACATCACATGAATGAAAACAACGACCTCCTATGGCATGTCAACCCGGCGGCCGGTGATCCGCCGCCGCAAGGCATCCTCAATGATTTCCGCGTGATCCTCCGGGGCAACCTGCCGGTCGCCGGCCGGCCTTCAAACGCAGGGTCAATAGCACTTGAAAACTACATGCCTATTGAAGACGCTGCGGTCGTGAAGCGATTGAAAGACCATGGCGCATGGCTGGCCGGCATGAGCCGCTTGAGTGAACTGGGATTCGGCATCACCAATGAGACGGCCCACCGCCTGATCGGGGAAAAACAATGCAATGCCTTTCTGGGGACCGACGGCGCCGGCGAAATCCGGTATCTTGCTGCAATGGCAGGCGCCTGGGGATACAAACCCAGCTTCGGCATCTGTTCGAACCTGGGGGCCATCACCCTGGTGCCGTCCATGGAGTGCATCGGCGTGATCGCTGAAACGCCGGGTGCTATCACATCGATCCTTTCCGCCGTGAGCGGCAAGGAAGACCGTGATTTCTCCATGCTGTGGGACAACCTTCCAATTTTTCAGAACAATATCAGCAAAAACCCGGATTCCGGCGCAACGGGACACCGGTTCAGGGTCGGTGTTATTGCGGAACAGATCTCCGGGCTGGACACGGCGGACAAAAGTGCTTTTGAAACAACCGTCTCCGGGCTGGCCCAGAAAGGCATACCGGTCACAGCGGTTTCTTTCCCTGATTATGACCTGTTCAGAACGGTTCACCAGGTTATCGGGTCCGTGGAGGCGTCTTCCAGCGCCGGAAAATATGACGGGGTGCGCTATGGCCACAGGGCGGCAAACACGGACAACTGGAACGATATGTATTTGAAAACCCGGCAGGCGTCTTTCGGGACGCTGATCAAGGCCTACCTTTTCCAGGGTGCCTTCTTCCAGTTCGAAAATTACCCGGCGTTCGAGCAGGCGGCCCGCTTGCGAAACCACCTTGTCAAGCAAACCCGGACGCTTTTCAAAGATATCGATTTCATCGCCTCACCGCTGCGCCGAAGCGGGTTCGATGCAACCCGCGCCCAAAGCGTAGACGATGTCTATGACGCCCTGGTCCATGCACTGCCGGCAAATGTGCTTGGATTGCCGGCCCTTTCCGCTCCGGGCATGACCCGGACCGATGACATGGACCTTGGGCTTCAAATCATGGCACCGCACCTGGCAGATGAAAAGCTGCTGAATTTTGCCGCCCATTATCTTGGAAACACGTAATGTCATTAAAACAAGAGGAAGCACAGATCTATGCCCCATGAAGCCGTCATCGGGCTGGAAATCCATGTCCAGCTCAATTGCCTCACCAAGCTGTTCTGCAATTGCGCAAACACGGCCACGGAAAAAGCCAATACGCATATTTGCCCCACCTGTATCTGGCTGCCCGGCGCACCGGTGCAGCTGAGCGAAGACGCCCTGGAAAAAGCTGCGCTCACCTGCCTGGCGCTCAACGGCGAACTCTCACCCCGAAGCGCTTTCGACCAGAAGGTCTACTATTATCCGGATCTTCCAAAAGGATACCAGCTCTCCCAGCATCACATGCCGCTGGGATTCGGAGGCTGGGTCGACATATCCGATGAAAACGGAAAACCCCGCCGCCTGCGCATCCATCACGTTCACATGGAAGAAGATGTCGCCAAGCTGGTGCATGAAACAGACGGCCGGAAGCGGATCAGCCTCGTGGATTTCAACCGGGCGGGCGCCCCCCTCGTTGAGATCGTGACCGAGCCCGATATTCGGTCCCCCCATGAGGCCATGGCTTTCCTGCGGGCGCTTCGCACAAGGATCCGATATGCGAAAACCGCGGAATGCTCCATGGAAAGCGGCACCATGCGATGCGATGCCAATATCTCCCTGCGACCGGTCGGCAGTGACGCGTTTTTTACAAAAGTGGAAGTTAAAAACATGAACTCCGTAAAAGCAGTGGGCAATGCCATCGCTTACGAAATTGAGCGCCAGGAAAAAATGATCAACGAAGGTCAGCCGGTTGTCATGCATACCCGGCTTTGGGATCCGGATAAGAACGTCACCACGCCCATGCGGGCGAAGTTCGCCGGCCCATGCATTCCCGACCCGTCCGTGCCGGAAATTCACATGGACACGGCGCACGTGGATGCACTGAAAAAGCGTCTGCCGGAGATGCCGGCGGAAAAACAGGCCCGTTTTGCATCTCAATACGGCTTGACCGGGGACGAAGCCGCCCTCATGAGCATGGAAAGGGATATTGCCGATTATTTCGAATCCATGGTCCAAAACAGCGCCAATGCCCGAATGGCGGCCCAATGGATATCTGGAAGATTGCTCCCCGTCCTAAGGGAAAAAAACGAGGAAATATCGGATACGGTGCTTTCCGCGGACCGCGCAGCAGGGCTCCTGCTGCTGCTTGAAAACGAATCGGTCAATGCGAAGCAGGCAAAGGAAATCATGGCCCTGATGTTTACCGCCCTGAAGTCGGCTTCAGAGATTGCGGACGAAAAGGGATTCAGGCAGATTACGGACATCGATCAACTGTCCGCCATCCTGGACGCTGTGCTTGAGGAAAACCCCGACGCGGTGGCAAACCTGCGCGCCGGGAAAAAACAAGCCTCCGGGTTCATCATCGGCCAGGCCATGCAGAAATCAGTGGGCCGGGCGAGCCCCAAAATGCTGTCCGAACTCCTGGGCCGGAAAAAATTTTCCTGACCGCCAAGTATGACGGACTCGTAAAAAGTCGCTATCAGACGGCTTTGAAAAAAGTTCAAGATCAAGGCGCGCGCAATATTTGAAGAGTTGAGCGTACTTAGCCGTACGCGAGGTTCTTTGAAAATTGCGCGCAGGCGCAGATATTGGGCTTTTTGCGAAGCCGCCAAGCATGATCCGTTATTCTGTTTTCCCCATGTACATAATCCGGAAAAGATGATATTTTGACGCTATGGGAACAAAATTTGGAAAAATAGCAGGATTCCTTTTTTTCGCCGTCATCGGTGCCGGTGCGGTTTTTTTGATTTTACAGTACATGTCCGAGTGGCATGAACAGGAGATCAAATCCGCACTGGAACTGCAGCGCAAACAGTTCGAGGCCAATTACGACCGCCTTGATCAGGAAATCAGGAAAATCGAAAAGCAACTCGAAGAAACACGGCTGGCCGCATCCGTGCCCGAAGCGCGCATCACGGAAGTATTCGGCAAAACAATTGCTGAAACCGATACCATGGACACGTGTGCGGTGTTGGAAGAAAGAATTGCATCCTTTTTTAACTACATTGATGAAAATACGGCAAGCCCCGAAGAAAACGCCCGGGAATTGTTTTTCCACATGATGGCGGACCTTGCCGAAAAACCGCCGATCGTGATCGGCGAAACACGCGATCTCATTACCCTGCTGCGCAACCGGGCGCATTTTTTCAGGGTATTGAAAAAAGAGCGGATCGACCTGGTAAGGCATTTGCTGCAAACCGAAAAAGATATCCTGGAAGCCGCAATGGCGGATTTTTATGACTACTATGGAAGCAACCGCTGCGCAAAAGAGGAGGGGCACCAACTCATGCCAATGCCCATCCTCTATGATTATGCCGGGTTCTTTCTCGAAACCATCTCCGGCAAGAGCTACCTTATGCGGCGGGAGTCTACGACCAGAAGCCTGTCATTGTATTACAGCGTCCTCATGCTTGACCGGGCGGTCGAGGAGGGCTTGAACAGGTACGGGATCGACATCAGGGAACATATCGGTTTTGCAAAAGACAATATTCGAAACCAGGGCGGACTGGCAAACCGGGAGCAATACATGGCGGCCCTTGAAGCCCTTGAGAGAAAATACCGGTAACTTGAAAAATACTTCTTTATAATATGGGTTTTTCTTGTAAAAACGGCCGGTTTGAAACAAAACAGGGGCACCTCGTTCAGTGGGTTCATATACAGCCGGAGCGGATCGATTCTAAAGGCGTCATTTTTGCCCTCCCCTTGGTGGGCGGGGCGTTTTCTCATGAAATCAAAAACATGAGAAAACTGATCAGAAACGGATATGACGTGTTTTCGTTCAACTTCACCGGGCACGGCAAATCTTCCGGAAAGTTCAGGCTCAAATCCACACTGGACAACACCGCCGAGGCCCTTGATTTCCTCATCCGGCGATCCAACGGCAAGCCGCTTTATGCCGTGGCGTCCTGCTATTCGGCAATACCGCTCATCCATGCCGCACACAGCAAAGACGAGCCCATAAAAAAAATCGCGCTGATAAACGCGGTATGCCACATCAATCCCAAAGCGGTGTTCAACGCATTCCTTTCCTACCACCGAAACGCCCTTGACGGCAGATTATCCGTGACGCTGATGAACGAAACCTTTCGTCGTTACATGGCGTTTCTTTTCCCCGGAATCAACATCAGCCGGCACGTTTTCGGCGCCCTTCTCCGCAGCAGAACGGATGTGATAAAAACGCTGTGGGACGTCCTGATAATGAACCCGCTGGCATCTGTGCGTCTGGAGCGGACACCCGTACTCGGGCTGTATGGCAAACAGGACAGGATTCTCAGAATGTATGACGGTGATGTCGGCGTAAACTATGAAAGGCAAATACTGGAAAAATGCCCCCGGACGACATTCCACCCGCTGCACTGCGACCATTACCTTTCTTCAAGGCAAAGCCGTGAGCTGGCAAGAAACACCATCCTGGCGTTCTTCGGATAAAAACTATTTAATTACAGATAGTTCGAAAAAGTGATCCCGGCATCAGGCCTTTTCCCCGGCAATTTCACTGAACAGAAGGGGATTTGTGGCATAGTTGATGGCAACGTCGTAATCAATGATCCCTTTCTTGTAAAGAGAAACAAGGGACTGGTCCAACGGGTAAAACTCATCGGTACCGCTTTCCATCTGGGACCGGACCTGATGCAGTTTGCCTTCCCGGATAAACGTGCTCATGCGGTATGAATTGGCAAACTTCTCCGTTGCGACCACCACGCCTTTGCCGTCCAGCCGGGGAATCAGCCGCTGGGCAAAAGAAAGCAGCAGGGAATCGGCCAGAAGCATCTGGACCATGTTCTGCTGGTGCGCCGGAAACATGTTGATAATGATCCGGAAAACAGCCGTAGAATCCGCGGCATTCATGGTGGAAAGCACCAGGTGGCCCGTTCGGGCTGCCCGCAGGGCAATTTCAAAGCTTTCCATATCCCTGAGTTCACCAATAACGATCACGTCCGGCGCCTGGCGGAAAATGCCGCGCAGCCCCTGTGCGAAACTGGGGGTATCCCTGCCGATTTCCCGCTGGTTCACGTTGCTTTTCTTGTGAGAGTGCAAGTATTCGACCGGGTCCTCCAGGGTGATGATATTGCACTTGCGGGTGGAGTTGATGATGTCGACAATGGCGTTCAAGGTTGTGGACTTGCCGCTGCCTGCCGGACCGGATACAAGAATCAGCCCCTGGGGCTTGAGCGCAAAGCCTTTCAGCCATGCGGGCAGGCCCAGTTCTTCCAGCGTGCCGATTTTGTCGGTCACATGGCGGATGCTGATAGAAACCGAATTGCGCTGGCGATAGAAGTTCATCCGGAACCGGCCGATATTCGGATAGGTTATGGCAACATCGATTTCATTTTTTTCGAGAAACATCTCCCATTGATCCTGCGCCAACAGCTCTTTTGCATAATATTCGCAGTCAAAGGGGCCGAGAAACGAGGTGGAAAAGCGTTGAAGCTGGGAACGCAATTTTATCGACGGCGGCGCCCCCGGGGCCAGCAGCATGTCGCTGGCACCGGTTTTGATAAACTGGGACAATAAGGACTCAATTCTTGGCGAACCCTGCGCTTCCGTTTTATCCGACAAGGCCCGTTTTTCTATGTCTTTACCCTTCAGCCCGTCCCGGAAGTCTGCGGAAATCAGGTTCAGGGCCGCTTCCATCATGAAAAAAGGAACGATAAACGGTTTAATGGTCTTCCCGATGGTAAATTCAAGATCGCTTATCGTCACAAAGTCCTGGGGGCTTATCATAGCAAGGGTAAGCGTGTTGCCCTCTACGGAGACCGGCAGTATCTTGTACCGAAGCATTTTGTCCAGGGGGATAAGATCGAGCACATCCTGCTCGATATCCACCGTGAAAAGGTTGACAAACGGCACGCCGAATTTCCTGGAAAGGATCACCAGCAGGTCGTTGATCCTCAAAAAACCCATTTCAATAAGGATGGAACCCAGGGGGAGGTCGACCTGGGTGCGACGCTTAAGCGCTTTCTGGAGCTGGTCCTCGGAAATCAGGCCATTTTTGATCAATGATTCGCCCAATCGCTCCTTGCCTGAAAATACGTCTTTTGGAGTCGGTTTTCCTGATGTTTTTGTCATTGCTATCCTCCGGGAAGTCTCTTTGATCGTGCATTTTCCGCGCCGCCAGGGAATGTTGAAATTCAGCCGTTTTGGTGGTACCATCGACACCAGCAGATGTGGTGGCGTATAATAAAAAACAACAAAAATAATTTCAATAAAAAATTCAAACAAATAGCGTAAAGACAAAAAAGGGAGCAAATGAAGGCATCCTTCATTTGCTCCCTTTTTATCACAACTGAACCACGGGCCGTCTGCCCATGATCTGCGCCATGCTACCGTCGAACGACCATGGCCACGGCCTCCCCGCCGCCGAGACATAGTGAAGCAACTCCTTTATGAGCATCCCGGCGCTTCATTTCATAAAGCAGCGTTACAAGCACACGGCACCCGGATGCCCCGATGGGATGCCCCAGGGCGACACTGCCGCCATTGACGTTGACATTGGCATCACCCAAACCGAGCTCCCGCATCACACCCACCGTCGAACCTGAAAACGCCTCATTGATTTCAAACAAATCCACATCTGCAAGGGATATTCCCTCTTTCTCCAAACACCTGGGAATCGCATACATGGGCGCCATGAGCACGTATTTCATATCGATGCCGGCGGTGGCCTGGGCGCCTATGGATGCGAGAATCTCACATCCCAGCGCTTCCGCTTTATCTCTGGACATCACGACCACTGCCGCCGCACCATCGCTGATTATCGATGCATTGCCCGCCGTTCCCACACCGTCCTTCTTGAATGCGGGTTTCATTTTGGAAAGGGTGTCAAAATCAGTGGGAACCGGGTTTTCATCTTTTGAGAATTCCGTTATTTGACCTTTTCGCCCTTTGACCGGCACGGTCATTGTTTCCGCGTCAAACCGGCCGGACTGAAGGGCTTCAAGCGCCCGCGCATAAGACATTTCCGCATACCGGTCCTGGTCTTCCCGGCTGACCGAATATTTTTCAGAACTCAGTTCATTCGATATGCCCATGTGAAAGTCATTGACAATATCCCACAGGCCGTCATGGACCATGTGGTCTTCCAGTGTACCGGGTCCCATCCGGTATCCGAAGCGGGCTTTTTCCAGGTAATAGGGCGCCATACTCATATTTTCCATGCCGCCCGCAACGACCACCTCGGCATCCCCGCATATTATAGCCTGGGCCGCCAGCATGACGGATTTCAGGCCCGAGCCGCATACCTTGTTTACGGTAATGCATCCCGTATCCCATGGCAGGCCCGCTTTGACAGCCGCCTGGCGGGCGGGATTCTGCCCGTAGCCGCATGGCAGGACCATGCCCATGATGGCCTCATCCACGATAGCCTTATCAATGCCCGCACGGGCAATCGCTTCCTGAATCACCATGGCGCCAAGATCCGTGGCGCCGGTGCCCGCCAGGGAACCGTTATAGGCGCCAAGCGGGGTCCGCACCGCACTCACAATAACCGGTTGTTTCATTTTTCCTCCGTAAATTTCTTATTATATTAATTCGTTATCCGGTGCCAAGACCGGAAAAATCCAAATCAAAAAACCAGTGGACCTTGTGGACTTGGTGGACTTAGTGGACATAATGGACATTTACATGTTCCGGCGATACTTGCCCCCCACTTCATATAGTGATCCCGTGATCTGGCCGAGAGAGCAGGCTCTCACCGTATTCATCATTTCTGCAAAGATATTGCCGCCGGATAGCACCGTGTCCTTGAGCTTGCTGATGGCTTCCGGCGCCTTTTCCCTGTTTTTCTCCTGGAAATCGTTAAGGCGCCTGAGCTGGGAGGCTTTTTCCGCTTCAGTGGCGCGGGCGAGCTCCAGGTCCGAAAGAGCCGCATCCGGGTCATAATCCGGGCTGATAAACGTGTTGACGCCGATGATGGGAAGCCCCCCTGAATGCTTCAGGTGCTCGTAGTACATGGATTCTTCCTGTATTTTGCTGCGCTGGTAGCCCCGCTCCATGGCGCCCTGGACGCCGCCGCGCGACGTGATGCGATCGAACTCCGACAAAACGGCTTCTTCCACCAGGTCCGTCAGCGTTTCGATGATAAAACTGCCCTGGTTCTGGTTTTCATTTTTGGTCAGACCGAATTCCCGGTTCAAAATGAGCTGGATTGCCAGGGATCGGCGGACGGACTCTGCCGAGGGCGTGGTGACAGCCTCATCATAGGCATTGGTGTGCAGGCTGTTGCAGTTGTCGTAGACGGCATAAAGGGCCTGCAGGGTTGTTCGGATGTCGTTGAACTGGATTTCCTGGCTGTGAAGCGAGCGTCCCGAGGTCTGGATGTGGTACTTAAGCATCTGTGACCGGACTTCCGCGCCGTATTTTTCCTTCAGGGCCACAGACCATATGCGCCGCGCCACCCTGCCGATAACGCTGTATTCGGGATCCATGCCCGATGAGAAAAAATAGGACAGGTTCGGCGCGAAGCTGTCGATGGGCATGCCGCGGGACAGGTAAT
>SLGU01000295.1 GCA_007136525.1 Desulfobacteraceae bacterium
GATGGAAAAGACATTCATGGCCTCATCAAGGCCGCCGAAGCCGGGACCCTCAAGGCACTCTTCATCATGGGCGAAAACCCGCTGCGCGCCCTCCCCGACCCGGACCGCATCCGGTCCGCGCTCAAAAAACTGGATTTCATCGTGGTGCAGGACATCGTGAAAACCCGGACAACCGATATTGCCCACGTGGTGCTGCCGGCCGCATCGTTTGCCGAAAAACAAGGGTCTTTTACCAACATGGAGGGACGCATACAGCATTTTTCGGCAGCTGCCACCCCGCCGGGGGATGCGCTCCCGGACTGGGCCATCCTGGCCATGCTCGCCCAAAAAGCCGGATATCCCGAACAATACGCAACCATTGAAGACATACGCCGGGAAATCCGCCGTGTCGTCCCCATGTACAGCGACCTGGGGAGCAAAAGCGGGTCATGGGTCAAGCCGGCCGAATCCGAAAATCTCGAAAAGGCGATTCTCTCTCCCGCAGCTGCGCCGGATGCGGCGGGTGCCGACGAACACTACCCGTTTACGGCGCATATCGTCAACCGGCGCTGGCACCTGGGTTCCGGCACCCGGACGGCCCGGTCCGCCCGGATCCAGGCATCCGGCAAAAAAGGGAATGTCGAAATAGCGCCAGGCGATGCAAAGGCGCTGGGGCTGGACGGCAGCGGAAACGGCCAAAAAATGTTGGTGCGGCTCCTTTCACCGTTCGGGGCCATTGAACGCCCCGTTGCCGTGAACCCGGCCGTGCCTGAGGGCAGTGTATACGTGCCGCAGGGATTTTCCGGCAACGACGCCATGCAGTTGGCGAACTTCAATGCTTTGAAGCCGCCCGGTTCCGGCTGGCGGGTCGTACCGGTTCGCATCGAAACAGTTACCGCCTGATGGCTTTGTAACGTCCGATATCCGGGTTGTGCTTCATCTTGCCGTGCCACGACATGGTTACGAAGCCCTAAAAATTGACGCATTCGTAAAAAGTCACTTTGGGACGGCAAAGAAAAAAGTTCAAGATCCAGGCGCGAGCTATTTTTGAAGAATTGATAGTACTTATGTGTACGTGAGATTCTTCAAAGATTGCTCGCAACGCAGATATTGGACTTTTTACGAAGCCGTCAAAAATTGTTTAAACCAAGGAGCGTTCAAATGGACCCGAATGAATTTGACCGGGAAAAACTCGAAGCGATCATAGAAAAATACCAGGATAAAAAATGGGGGCTGATTCCGTTGCTCCAAAACGTGCAGGAGACCTTCGGCTTTATTCCACCCGGATCCATAGAACCCATTGCCGACGCCCTTCAGATGTACCCCTCGCAGGTCCAGGGTGTAGTCACGTTTTACGCCGGGTTTTCACTGAAGCCAAAGGGGCGCTCGGTGCTCAAGGTCTGCCGGGGGACCGCCTGCCATGTCAAGGGCAGCCGCTCCATCCTGCGCATGATCAAAAAAGACCTCGGGCTGGAAGAAGGTGAAACCAGCCCGGACTACCAGTTCACACTGGAAACCGTTGCCTGCCTGGGCGCATGCTTCCTGGCGCCCACGATGATGG
Organism: Desulfobacteraceae bacterium; assembly: GCA_007136525.1. The sequence goes on from SLGU01000295.1 coordinate 1,541, forward strand.
TCAACCGCGACTATTTCGGCAAGCTCAATCCGACCAAGGTAACCTCCGTACTCGGCGAGTACCGGAAAGACAGCAAGGAGGGCTGAGCCCCATGAACAAACTCTCATCCATCGGCCAGCTGGAATGGTTGCGCAACAAAATACTTGCGGAATCCGGCAAAAAACGCATCGAGGTCCACGTGTGCATGACCGGTTGCCGGGCGTATGGCGCGGCCGCGGTCCGTGACGCCCTGGCGCAGGCCGTAACCGAACGCGGCATGGACAATGATGTGGAAATCCGGTCGACCGGGTGCCACGGTTTCTGCGCCAAGGCCCCGGTGGTCGCCATCGAGCCCCTGGGGGTGCAGTACCAGGAGGTCGACCCGTCGGACGCTGCCGAAATCGTTGACAAAACCTTAAAACAAAACCAACTCATCGACCGGCTCGCCTACCAGGACCCCAAAACCGGCCAGTTCATCTATTACAGAAACCAGATCCCGTTCTACAAGAAGCAGCTCCGGCGGGTGCTTGCCAACTGCGGGCGCATCGACCCCACAAAGATTGAGCATTATATTGCCGAAGGCGGATACGGGGCACTGGTCAAGGCGCTATCGAACATGACGCCTGAAGCGGTCATCGAGGAAGTGGTGGCATCCAGGCTCCGGGGGCGCGGCGGCGCCGGGTTCCCCACGGGGATCAAGTGGCGCTTTGCCCGCCAGACTGAATCATGGCCCAAGTACGTGGTGTGCAATGCGGACGAGGGGGACCCCGGCGCATTCATGGACCGGGCGATCCTCGAAGGCGACCCCCACGCCGTGATCGAGGGGATGCTCATCGGCGGGTTCGCCATGGGGGCGGAATACGGCATCATTTATGTGCGCGAGGAATACCCCATTGCAGTAGAGCATCTGCACATCGCGATGGCGCAGTGCGAGGCCCTGGGCCTGGCCGGGAAAAATATTTTAGGCACCGGATTTTCCTTTGACCTGTCCATCAAGATGGGCGCCGGCGCCTTTGTTTGCGGAGAGGAAACCGCGCTCATGGCGTCCATCGAAGGCAAGCGCGGCATGCCCCGCCCCCGGCCGCCCTTTCCGGCCCAGGCCGGTATTGACGGGCAGCCCACCAACATCAACAACGTGGAAACCCTGGCCAATATACCCCTGATCATCAAAAACGGGTCGGGCTGGTACGCGGAGGTGGGCACCGAGGAGAGCAAGGGGACAAAAATCTTTTCCCTGGCCGGCAAGGTCAATAACACCGGGCTGGTGGAGGTCCCCATCGGCACCACCATCAAGGAGGTGGTCTTTGACATCGGCGGCGGTA
>SLGU01000362.1 GCA_007136525.1 Desulfobacteraceae bacterium
AATGGAAGGGCTTTGCGGAAACCAACAAAATCCTTGAAAACACGCCGCCAATACCCATAGACGGCATCTGCGTCCGGATCGGCGCCATGCGCTGCCACAGCCAGGCCATGACCATCAAGCTGACAAAATATATTCCGGTCGAAGACATTTCACAGATGATAGCGGAATCGAACGAGTGGGTGCGGGTGGTCCCCAATGTCAAAGAAACGGTTATCAAGGACCTCACGCCTGCGGCTGTAACCGGGAAACTGGAAATCCCCGTCGGCAGGATTCGAAAACTCGGCATGGGCAGCCAGTACCTGGGGATTTTTACAGTGGGCGACCAGTTGCTGTGGGGCGCTGCCGAACCGGTACGAAGGATGCTCAATATCCTGTTGGGAAGATTGTAGCGCCGGTGAATGCAGCGAACTTCGCTCAGTGGGGGTCAACGCAGAAAGACCGTGGAGAACAATGCGAGATTGCCCAGAACATGGATTGTAACCGGGACCATGATGTTCTTTTCATACTCGTAGGCAGCGGCAAAAACCAGGGCCCCGACGAGATGGGTCAGCGCAATGCCGCCGGTGGAATGCGCCATAACAAAAATGGCGCTGCTGCCCAGTACGGCTGCGGCAACGCCGGCGCGGCGCAGAAAACCGTAGACAACCCCCCGGAAAAACAATTCCTCGGCGACCGGCCCGATGAATGCGGCGACAATAAAAAACATGACAAGCCGGCTTTTTTCAGCCGGAAGCCGGATGCCGATCATGTCGATGGGGTTGATGCCCGCCGCTGCCATGGCAATTCCTGCAACCGCTGCGGCACAACCAAATCCGGCGGACCAGAACAGTCCCCGCCTGATACCCCGTTTTATGCCGGCCAATGAGAACCCGGCAATGCAAGCCTGGTTTCCGAACAAAAACGTTAAACCCAGCAGGAAGGCCGCTTGCATCAGCCGGGTCATGCCGGTGGCGCGGATCGCATCCCCGGCGACAGCGCTTCCGGCGAGCACTTCAATTGCAATGATTCCCCCGACAGCGATTACAAACGGTCCGGGCTCGTACCTGATGGTTTTTGTATCCATCCCAGTTGCCTCAATGCCCTGTATGCATACCATTGAACATACCAGTGATCACTTGCAGCAATGCGCTGGATTATCTTTTCGGCGTCACCCCGGCCGCCCACCCTGCCGAGGCTTGAATAGGCGCTGCAGACGACATTCGGGTGCGGGTCGTCAAGCATGCGCCAAAGCAGGTCCGCTGCTTCAGGGCCACGGCCGTTACCGAGTGCGGCAGCAAACCAGTATCGAACCGGAACATGTTGGCTCCCGGAAATACGGCTGTTCATTTTAAACGTCATCGGGTCCATAGACGATTGCGATATGGCCATTAACGCGCGCCTCTGCAGCTGCCGGTCGCCGGACAACAGGCCCGCCTGGATTTCATCCCGGGTCGTCATGGGCGCGTCCGTCCCCAGATACAGCGGAACGGCCGCTCCCAAACCCATAAAAAGGCATATCAGGGTCGCCAGCCCATGCCGTAAGAATACCTGGGGGAGCATAAACAAAAGTACACAAATCAACCCGTGAAACAGAATAAACAAGGCGAGGGGCAGGGCGGCAAAGAGGCTGTAAAAAGTGATCAACCGAAAAAACCCCTGGTTGTCCGTCTGTTGGGAGAAGTCCCAAAGCACACTGCGGGGTGTTTGAAAAAAATCGGAAACAGTCGCTTTGAGGACACCTTTCCCATGTGTTGAGAACGTAAGGCGGTCATTTTCCAATGTCACGTAAAGATCGCAGGGCCCGCTTCCTTGAACCGGGAGATAATCATGGGCGGCCAACATCCTGTCAACCCGGGCCTTGAGCGCATCGTCGCTGATATCGTTCGTGCATGCGGGCACAATCAGTTTCTGGCCGGGTGTTTTGAACAGCTTTGCCGGGTAAAGGGTATAACGATAATAAAAATCGTTGAAAGCGGTACCGACCCCGGTGGACAGGAGCATGTTGTCCCGAATCTCGATAAATATATCCCTGTCTGTTTTCGGAAGCCAGACCAGCGCGATCACAACAACGCAGGCGACCTGGAGAAACAGCACCAATCGGCCCTGCGGCCTGATTTCTGCAGGCATATGATAGACACACGCAATAAAAACAAAAGGGGGAATGAGAAGCAGGGGAATCGAAGCAAAAAAGGAAAACCCACCGGCATTGACAGCGACTACGGCTGCCAGCCAAAGGATCATAAACAATATGGCAAACCGAGGGTTGCCTTTGAAAACCCGGCTGTATAACCAGGCCCCTGCCATGGCTGCAATACACAGGCCCGCCCCGACGGTCAGCGTGAAAAAAAGCGCACCATAAAACGCGGGCAGGAAGCGTGTCAGTCCGGCCGTGATGATTTGATTGGGCACGATCAGGTACCCGGCCGCATCCATTGCCATGAGCTTTGCATGCAAAGCCAGGTTTGACCGGTAAACAAAAAAGAAGAATATCGCCTGGGACAGGGATAATCCGGCTGCCAGGACAGTCGCTGGAAATATTATGCGCTTCATTTCAAGGCCGCATCAACTGGAAAGCAGCGTCAATGGCCAGAAGGTAGCCGTGGCTTCCGAAGCCGCATATCTGGCCTGAAACCACGTCCGCTATCATGGAATTGCGCCGGAATGGCTCCCTTTTGTAAATGTTGGACAGGTGCACCTCGATTATGGGGATGTCAAGCAGCAGCAGGGCGTCCCGGATGGCAAGGGATGTGTGGGTGTATGCGGCCGCATTGATGATCAAGCCTTCATACTGGTCAATCGCTGATTGAATCCTGTCCACAATAGTGCCCTCGCAGTTGGACTGAAAAAAATCAAGCGTCATGCCCAGCGCCATACCCTTGTCTGCCATTTGCCGGTTGATATCGTCCATGGTTTCGGTGCCGTAATGGAGCGGTTCGCGCTTCCCGAGCATGTTCAGGTTGGGCCCGTGTATGACCAGAATTTTCATGGTTTTCCCTCAAGCGTGGGTGATGGCATCGCCGGTTTGTTATGCGGCCTTGAAACGCATGGCCGCTCGTAACGCTTCAATGGTCGCCTTGTAGTCGCTGCTGCCGAAAATGGCTGATCCGGCCACGAACGAATCCGTGCCGGCCTCGGATATGTCACGGATGGTTGACGCATTGACACCGCCGTCTACCTGGATGATGGTGGAAAGGTTCTTTTTGTCGATCATTTGCCTCAACAGGCGGATGCGGTCAAGGCTGTTGACAATGAAAGACTGGCCGCCGAATCCCGGGTTGACGCTCATGATGAGAACAAAATCAAGGGATTCAAGGACCCATTCCAGGGCTTCCACAGGGGTTGCCGGGTTCAGTGCCACTCCCGGTTTCGCGCCGGTATCGCGGATCAGGGCGATGGTCCGGTTCAGATGGGTACACGCCTCTGCATGAACGGATATGTAGTCTGCACCGGCTTCGGCAAAATCAGGAATATAACGGTCGGGCTGCTCAATCATCAGGTGTACGTCCAGGGGAAGGCCTGTCACCCGTTTTGCCGCTTCCGTGATCATGGGGCCGATGGTGATATTGGGAACAAAATGACCATCCATGACGTCAATGTGGATCCAGTCTGCACCGGCTTGTTCCACCGCACGGATTTCATCACCCAGCCGGCTGAAATCAGCCGACAGAATCGAGGGCGCGATAATTTTCATTTAAAGGGTCCTTTTCGTCTTCGTCAAGCGGTTCAATAAACTTTGGATACCACCAGTTCGTCGTTGAGATAAAGGAACAATGCCGCCTGGGTGTGGGCGGGAACAAACGCCCATATTTCCCTTCCGGGCGGCATGAGGCTGTCATGAAGCGTCACGTTCATGCCGTAAATGGACAGGTCCAGCCTTATATGCTGCTTCAGATAGCCATGGGGAAGCCGGTACCTGAAAAGCCTGCCCGCATGGGCCTGGCCCGTTGATTCATCTTTTGCCCTGCGATTGACAACCAGCCTGATCTTCCGGTTTTCCTCAACATAATGCCCGGCTTTGGGTGTCTGCCCGATAACGGCGTTTTCCGGTTTTGTTTTATCATATACCGTTGTGATGCCGTCAAGCATAAGTTTGTATTCATCCATGACCAGCATGGCTTCATCCAGCAAGCGCCCCTCGAAATCGGGCATTGAATAGGATGCCGGCCGTGATCCCTGGCTGACGAGCAGGTCAATGCTGTCAGAGCGCCTGGCTGTGCTGCCCGGACGGGGAAACTGGGCGATAACGGTGCCCCGGGCGGCCGTATCAGAAAAAACTGTGGCATTGTTTCCTGCTGCAAGACCGTTTTGCTCAACCACGATCATCGCCTGCGGCAGTTGATATCCCCGGAGGTCCGGAACGGCAACCGTGGGGGTGCCTCTGGATATCACCAGTGAAACATCCCTGCCTTTTTTGATGGTGCGACCGGGCTCAGGCGTTTGATGAATCACGTGGTTTCTGGGTATGGCCCCGTCATACTCGAACCCGCTGACCCGTGTGTTAAGTCCTAGCCCGCTCAACAACTGAAGAACGAACACGGCGTCCTTTCCGCTGAGTTCAGGCACGATCACCGATTCTTCACCCTTGATGAAAAAAGACAGGGTGAAAAAGGCGCTCAGGCCGGCAACCGTTGAAAAAAGGATAAGAATAAACAGGAATTTTATTGCCTGGCGAAACATACCGGTCACTTATTCTTTTTAAAAGCGGCGATGAAAAAACCGTCCGTATGATGGATATGGGGAAGAATCCTGATTCCTTCGCAGTCGTCTTCCGGTTTGTCCGAAAACACATCAACAATACCGGATAACGCCAGGCGCGCATATCCGGGATGCGTTTTCAGGAACCCGGACACCACATCATCGGTTTCCTCGGGCTCAATGGAGCAGACCGAATAAACAAGGGTACCCCCGGGGCGAACAGCCGCGGACACGTTTTCCAGGTATTTAAGTTGTTTTTCCCTGTTCCGGTTTAAATCGCCCGGGGCCAGCAGCCACCGGGTATCCGGGTTTCTACGGATCACCCCCATGCCGGAGCAGGGCGCATCGATCAATACCCGATCATACAAAGCGCGGTGCTTCTGGTCAAGAGACTGATTTAAATCGTGATTGAAAACATTGACAATGGCAATGCCAAGGCGCGTCATCTGCTGCACGAGCTTCTCCAATCGGCCCGGATGATTGTCCATGGCGTTGATGACGCCCTTGTTCGCCATTAATTGCGCCAGGTGACCGGTTTTGCCGCCAAGGCCGGCGCAGGCATCCAGGACGGTTTCCCCGGGGCGGGGGGCAACCGCGCGGGCCACAAGCTGGGCGGCCTCGTCCTGGACCTGGAACCAGCCGTCCTGAAAAACAGCCATCTCCTGGATGCTCTCCTCGAGCCCCCTCACAACAACGCCTTCCGGTGTCAGAGCGGAGGGCGCAACGTGCGCCGACACATCCCGCAAAGCGTCGATCAACTGATCCCTTGAAGCCTTGAGGGTATTGGTGCGCAGGCACAGGGGCGGGATCTCGTTGAAAAAGCGGCAAAGGCGCTCGGTTTGTTCAAACCCGAATCGATTTGTCCAGCGCTGGATAATCCATCGGGGAAAAGATGCTTCAACGGACAGCCAGACCAAGGGGTCGGTCTGTTTCTGCGGCCACTTTATAGTGTCCAGGTTTCGGACGGCGCCCCGCAGGAGGCCGTTGACAAATCCCACCACCCATGGCGGGGATGATGTTTTAGCGAGCGAAACCGCTGTGTTGACCGCGGCTGAAACCGGCACCTTGGACATGTTCATCACCTGGAAAAGTGCCATTCGGAGGATGGTCAGCACATACGGGTCAATCTTTTTGAGCCCGCCTTTTGATGATTGGCCGATGACCCAATCCAGCTTCCCGCGTGTGCGCAAAACGCCGTAAACGATGGCGTATGTGAAATTACGGTCCCGCTGGTTCATCAATTTGAATGAAGGGTCGAACCGGTTTTCGATGAGGTTGTCCAGGGTCTGCTTCCTTCCCTCCCTAATGCCGGTGTCAAGGGCGGTGAGGATGTCGCAAGCGGTCCTGCGGGGGTCTGATCCGGTCATTTAAAAAGGGTTCCCGGCGCAATCGGCTGTCCTTTGAGAAAGGCTTCGATGTTCATCCGCCTGCCGGAATCCGCCTGGATTTCAGTGATGCACAGCGCATCCCGTCCGCATGCGACGCGTAGTTCGTCATCAAAGCAGCGAATAACGGTTCCGGGAAGGCGGTTTTCAGTCGCCGGGCATACCGCCGCAGAAAACACCTTGAGGCGCTTGCTGTCCAGGAACGTGAATGCGCCGGGCCATGGGGTCATGCCGCGGATAAATCTTTCAATGTGTTCTGCCGGCCTGGTCCAGTCAATATGCCCGTCGGATTTCTTCAGCATGGGCGCGTACGTGGCCAGGGCGTGGTTTTGAGTGGCCGGCCGGACAGTGCCCGATGCAATGGCGTCAATGGTGTTTACCAAAACGCGTGCAGCCAGTTCAGAGAGCCTGTCATGGAGAGTGCCGGCCGTATCATCGGTCATGATGGGTGTTTTTTCTGAGAGCAGAACTTCTCCCGTATCCAGCCCCTTGTCCATCAGCATGCTGGTGACGCCGGTTTCTGTCTCGCCGTTGATAATGGCCCATTGAATAGGGGCAGGCCCGCGGTATGCCGGGAGCAGGGATGCATGCATGTTGACGGACCCGAAAAGCGGAATATCCAGTATCCGTTTCTGAAGGATATGCCCGAATGCCACCACAACAAAGAGGTCCGGGCGCCGGGCCGCCAGTGCATCATAGAAATCATCGGTATTAACGGCATCCGGCTGCAGGACAGGGTAACCCAGTGCATCGGCCGTCTGCTTGACCGGTGGCGACTGCATCCGCCTGCCGCGCCCCTGGGGGCGGTCCGGGCGGGTGATCACCAGGTCCACGCGGCAGTTGCATTCCCCAAGGGCTTTGAGACAGGGGACCGCGAAATCGGGCGTACCCATGAAGATGATTTTCAGGGGATCATTCATTTTTAATGCGCTTGTGACACTTTCGTTTGTAAATCTGACGTTTCAGCGCACTGATGCGCTCCAATATCAATACGCCATTCAAGTGGTCGATCTCATGCTGAAGGATAATCGCAGGGATGCCTTCGGCTTCAAACGTCACCGGGTTGCCGTTCCGGTCCAGCCCTTCAACCACGATTTTCTCGGCACGCCGGATATCACAGCGCATGTCCGGTACGCTCAGGCACCCTTCTTCTTCGGAAAGGGTTGAACCGTGGTATTCAACAATCCGGGGATTGATCAAGACTCTGTAATCGCGCACCTGTTCATCGGAAACAGGATCATATACGATTATGGCCTTATCGATCCCCACTTGTATGGCGGCAAGGCCTACGCCCGGTGCGTCATACATGGTCTGGGCCATGTTTTCGATAATTTTTTTCACCTCGTCCGTCACTTCAGCGACCGGTTTCACCGGCTTTGACAAAAACGGGTCCGGATATGTCAGTATGGGTAGGATAGTCATAATACGTTACAAATTAATACATCAACGGTTCATAAACAAGGACTGACAACGCCTGCCAGAATCTTCCTGCCCGTCTCCACGTCTCTGCCGATCTGGGCTGCCAGTTCATCGATGCCGCTGAATTTTATTTCATCGCGGATTCGTTCGATAAAGTTGACACGAATCGGCTTGCCGTAGAGATCTCCTTCAAAATCCAGGATGTGGACCTCGACCGTGAACAGGTAGTCATCAAAGGTGGGGCTGTAGCCGATATTGGCCACGCCCATGAATGTGCCCTGCTCGATTTCTACGGTTACGGCATAAACACCCTGCCGGGGGCACAACTCATCATCGAGCTGAATATTGGCTGTTGGAAAACCAAGCTGGCGTCCGCCGCGCCGCCGGCCGGGGGAAACGGTCCCCCGGAGCTGGTAATATCGCCCGAGGAGGTTTCTGGCATAAGCAACGTTCCCCGACTGGATAATCTCCCGGACTCTAGTGCTGCTGATTCGTTCAGGAAGGCTGCCCTTCATGGCGATCCATCTGGGAACAATCACCTCGAACCCCAGCCTGAGTGCTTCGGTTTTCAGGTATCCGACATTTCCCTGGCGGTTTTTTCCGAACACATAATCCGGGCCGATCACAATCGCCTTCATCCCGATTGTCTTTACAAGGACGTCCTCCACGAATGCCCGGGCGCTGATTGATGCAAAATCATGGTTAAACGAGATGCACACAACGGCATCCATCTGCTGCTTTTCAATCAACTCGAGTTTTTGTTCCAACAGCGTAATAAGGGGAGGGGGCTCCCGGTGATTGAGCACCCGTATTGGATGCGGCTCAAACGTGATGGCAACCTTTGTTCCCTCGATCTGCGCCGCTTTGTTCCTGACTTCCGAAAAAATGGCCTGGTGCCCCAGGTGAACCCCGTCAAAGTTGCCAACGGCAACAACCGCGTTTTTAAAAGGAGACGTTAAATTCTCAAGTCCGTATACCACCTTCATGCATAAAACCCCGATCACAGCAGTGCTTGCTTATTTTAAAAGCCCGTGTCAAATGCTTTTTCGCTTGACAGATGAACATGGAGGCTATATAGAAAAAAATTCATTTTAAATCAATCATTCTTTTGTTGATTGATCCAAGCCGAAGTGGCGGAATTTGGTAGACGCGCTAGGTTCAGGGTCTAGTGGGGGTATCTCCGTGGGAGTTCGAGTCTCCCCTTCGGCACCATAAAAAACAAGCCGCAATCCTTAACAGAGGGTTGTGGCTTTTTTGTTCCTTCCCAAGGCTTTTCCCGGTTTTTCTTTAATAATCAGGAACTCTTTGGTAATAAATGTTGCATGACTGTTGCATACGACCAGAATCCCGATCCGATTTTCCCGAAATACCTGCTTTCTGATCGGCTACTACCTCCCCCTGATGAAGCACCGCCAGCCTTCCAGCAAGCGTACCCGCTACAGCCTGATCCCCCTGTTCAAAGGATATATTTTTATCAATTGCGATGAGGCGGATCAATCTGATATTTATCGATCCAACTGCGCCAGCAGGATTATCGCGGTTAAGGACCCTGAAACCCTGGTTCATGAACTCCGGCAAATCCATCATGCCCTGTCATTGGACAAGCCGGTCTGCCCCGTCGAATTGCTGGATATCGGCCAGCGGGTACAGATAAAGAAGGGGTCCCTGAAAGGCCTTGAGGGCACGATCATTCGCAAAGACAAAAAATACCGGTTGTGCCTTTCCGTTACAAGCATCATGCAGGCTGTATCCGTTGAAATCGATGCCGACATGGTGGAGACCCTGAAACCATGACAGAAAAACGGTTTTCAAATGTGGTCGGTTTTGACGATGCGCCCTTTGACCGGCACCATACGGGGTGCGTGAAAATCGTCGGGGCGGTTTACGCGGGATTGCGCCTTGACGGAATTGTCATCGGGGAGGTGGAAAAAGATGGCTTTGATGCTGCTGGAGAAATTGCCGGCCGCATTGAAACGTCCGGCTTTCTGGAGCACCTGCAGATGATCATGCTCCAGGGGATTGCCTTTGGCGGGTTTAACGTAGTAGATGTGTTTACACTTTATAACCGACTTGGCCTTCCCGTTCTGGTTGTTTCGCGCAAGGTTCCAGACTTTGAAGCAATTAAAAAAGCCCTGACCTGCGGCGTTATACCCCATGGGCAAGCCAAGTGGAACCTGATTGAACGCCTTGCGCCCATGGAGCCGGTAAAAAATGTCTGGGTTCAGCGGGTCGGGCTTTCCCTGGAACAGACTACAGACATTATGGATCGGTTTGCAATTTACGGCAATATTCCCGAACCGCTCAGGAGCGCCCATTTAATCGCCGGCGCCTTAACGCGAGGGTACAGCCGGGGCCGTCCATGAATTCTGGAAGGTCTGCCCAGCGGCAGCTATTTCTTTGCAGAGCGGGGCTTCCTGGTGCACTTGACGTGTCCCGTGGCAACAAGAAAACTGAAACACTTTTTCCCGCGCCCATTCCGTTTTAAGTGTCACGGATTTTCCATTCATCCCATTGCTTTTTTATTTCGGGTTTTTCCAAGAGATCTGCCAACTCGGCTATCCTGGGTTCAAGATAACCATAGTCGAGTTGTTCACGCTGGAATCGAATGATGCCGCGCACATCCTCCAAATCTTTGGTTCGATCGGATATGATCTTCATTATGATCAGATCTTCGGGAGTGCAAAAACTGATGGCACTTCTTCCCACCCTGACCTTTATGGCCCTGTCGAGCGCGTCTTTTTCAAACGGCAACGAAGCAAAAATCAAATCAATTCGTTGGTCGATGTTATTCTTCAATGGCAATACCCGGGTTCTGGCAATAAATTTAAGAGGGTCTTTAACTAGAAAGATATACTCTGCTTCAAGCAATGAAAGCAGATTTTGTATTTCACTTTCCGGCAGCCAGATTGTGATATCGACATCCAGTGTTGCCCGGGGGTTGCCCCATTTGGCATTGGCCAGACCGCCAATCACCATGTATTTTATTTTATGTTTTTCCAGAAGGTTGGCAATATTTCGAAGGGATGATTCAAATGGCTTCATTTCAGACATGACAAGGCCTTGCGCATCTTCATGATGCCTTCCACGTTGACATCCCTATGCCGGGCGGTTTCTGGGATCAGGTCATAGAGTTCAAATACGGCGGAAAAGGTTACGGCATCGTCCAATTTATCCGCACGGTTTTTCTCCCACTCATTAAACAACCGAAAGGATTGAAGGCGCTCCATCATTAAATGCTTTTGTTGCGGGAATGAATGTTTCACTGGAAAACGATTGCCTCTATTAAAGTTGTACCTCCATTATATATGGCATTAATTTCAATTTGATAAAAAACCCATGATTTGTCAACTGTAAACCGGGCGGAAACACGGGCGTGGGTAAGGGATACCGGATTGATGGGATAATCGCAGGGCAATACGGGGATAAATGAAAAGGCTTACAAACCGGAATTTGTAAGCCTTTGTTTTTTATGGCGCGCCCGGCAAGATTCGAACTTGCGACCTACGGATTCGTAGTCCCTTTTTTACTCTTTCCTGTAATTTCTTTTTCCTTCCTTTTTGAATAAATTCCATTGACAAACAATTAGTTATGCATTATTTTGTTTATTAATGATTCCTTTAAAATCCTTCTTAATATTGCAAAAATTTCATA
>SLGU01000288.1 GCA_007136525.1 Desulfobacteraceae bacterium
GTTTGCCGACTCGAAATCCGCAACGGGCAACTCAATGGTAGCAAAAAATATACTGATAATTCGTAAAAATTATATACTATATTACCAAAAAAGACATTAATCTATTGACATATGTGCCTTTATATAGAATATTCATAAACATTTATTCGTAAGTTTTATGACAATTCATTTAATTGAGTATTTAAAAAGGAGATAAAGATGTCCAGAAGCGTAAGTACAAACAACCCGATAAAAAGGGCTGTCAACGCCCTGAAGATGCCCGACACACTTGGTTTTGTCAGCATACCGGAACTAAAGCGCCGCATCAAAACCCAAAGCAAAAGCAGAGATAATGGACTGGCCTTTCGGTGCATCAAGAATGGTGGCGATTTTATTGAAAGGCTTGCCCAGCGCAAGGCTGAGTCTAGATTCATCAACCAAGAAAACACCTATCTTTGCGGGCCAGCAGCGTTCATGTATTGCGTGGCACAAGCTTTCCCGGAAGTATATGAGCGCTATGTACTTGAACTAGCCATTTATGGTGAAGCACATCTTGGGAAACTCAAAGTGACACCCAGCAGAGCATGCAAAGAGGTGATATTCGATCCTACCGGATATAACATATCAGATGTCGATTGGGTAGCCTTGGGCAGTTTGCGGGACTCAACCAATCGTTTCTATAAAATGCAAAATTTCAGATCCGGTGCAGCTAGCATAACCATGCCGGGAGCCATGAAAGCATGGTTCGAACATAGCGGATTGTTTTCCCAAGTGGAAAACAACACTTCGCTCGTCCGGAGCGGATCTTTCGACAATCTCCTCAAGGCTAACCTCAAACACAAAAACGGCGCATATGTCTGCATGATAATTCGAGCCTCTATAATAGGAAGCGCGGGATTCGAACTGGGCCGAAACAAAATAATGAAAGACACACCCAAAACCCTGCTTCCTTCTCCGGATCATTGGATCGTACAACGCTCTCCCATGCGCATTAATTACGAACCAGCCCCGTTCCCATACTTGCCCGGAAACATCTCGAAAAAAAACAACGATCCTGAAAATGACTCTGACAAAAGAGACCAACCGCTCAATTTTTCAATTTATTCCTGGGGGGATTATCGTGATTTGAATAAGCGGGTCAAAACACTGACACCCCGTGGTTTTCTGCGTTACTATAATGGTTTTGTCAGTGCTGTGCCGAAAAAATAAAGGAGCAAAATGTTACGCATTATACTTTTCATTACCCTTGCAGTGATATGCCTGAGCGGCTGCAAAACAACCGAGGTCAACAGAATAATGCAGCCGGACCTTTCAACGGTTCCTATTCTGAATGAACTAATGGTCTTCAATGTAAATGAACACCTTAAAAAAACAATATCAACCGAGCTTGAGTCTCCCATGGTTCGCCATCTAAAATTTTCTGAAACAGGTGATTTCCTGCTTGCTCTTACATCAACATCCCTTTTGCCCAGTAAAAATGGAATTCCCAGACTTGTCCGGCAAATATGGGTGATCAGCACCAATCCGGTCAAAATAGACCATTTCTTTCCCCTGCACGATATTATGGGAGAAAAAAGAGATTATTTTATTGCGGGCTTACTGACTGATAACACGTTTTATTTCAGTGGCAAAAATGAGTTCACGGATGAACACGAGTTGCATATTTATCAAATCGATCCGTTTCAGGAAATTGCCCGCTACCAAGGGATTCGCGCAACCGAATTCACCAATGACGATCTTATCGTCGGCAGCCCGACAATAAATTGGCGTACCGGAGAAACGCATGAAGGTATTCGATGTATCACTAAAATGAGTGGCATAGGAGCCTTTACAAGCACTGGTTGGATATTGTGTACAGAGTTCTATAAATCGATTGCAATGCAACATCCAGTATCAGAGGAATTCAAGGTTTGGCGACCCCGAATGACACCAATGCGTGTCATCACATCAGCGAGCGAAAAGTATATGATTGCCCAGGGAACTTACCATCAGTGCCGGGTCTGGCAGATGCCGGGAAAAAAAGAAGTCGGGCGATGTTTACGAAATCCCTGGAAGCGAGAACCTCACTATGGAATCAGCATAGCTTCCCATCCACAAAAAGACCGGTTCGCGGTTTCATGGGGGGATATCATCCATGCCTATGACATTGAACCTTTCCGGCAAATCATTGAACTCGAATTGGAAAGAAACATCTACTCAATGGGATTTGCCGGGGACGACATATTGGTCGTCATGACCGATCGCAACATCCAGGTCTGGGATATTACACGGCAGGAGCTTATTGCCGTTACCCCGGAATCATCCATGCTGACAGTTTCCTCTCCCAACGTGGGAGAGCTATATTCTTCCGCAGACCTGGTAAGTCCGGACGGACGCTGGATTGTCGTATACAGGGCCAATCAATTTGAAAGGGAGTTCGTCTTGTATGAAATCCCGCACCGAAAATAGGAAACAACGGTCGCGACGCTCCTGGTCACCGGGCTGTACCCGCTCCTGAACGCCGTGTATATCTACGCCCTTCCCGCCGAACAGATGAAAGGCGTCATCGATATCGGCGCCCCAGTCCGCCCGCTTCCTGTTCGGGGAAAACATCAGCCGCTTTCTGGCCATTGCCGTGGCCCTCGGCATTCTTTCAATCTTGAGCGCCATGATCATGACCGGACCGCTCGTTTACTACGCCATGGCGAAAGACGGGATTTTTTTCCCGCGCCTGGCACAGGTGAACCCGGAAAAGCGGACACCCGCGCACTCCATCGCCCTGCAGGCGGCCATTGCCTGCGTGATGGTGATCACCGCCACGTTCAATGCCCTGCTGATGTA
>SLGU01000007.1 GCA_007136525.1 Desulfobacteraceae bacterium
ACAATTATGACATGTTGCCCCTAAAACTTTATGGCTGACATTTTTCAATAGGATTGGGTCGTGATTTATGGATTTGAAAAAATCGATCCCGATCCCGATTTCGATTTCGATTTCGATAAAACCAAAAATAATAGATTCTCATCCTGACGACAGCATTTCGGGGTCAGACGGCTTCTTAACTGATCAGGGACAATACCGCCGGCAGCAAAGCTTTCGTCGTTGACATGGCCTCATTGCCGTAAATCGTGGGGGTTCCCTGCCAGTCGCCGAAATACCCGCCGGCTTCGGCCAGTATCGGCGGAAAAGGCGCGCAGTCCCACACGTTCATGATGGGATCCAGCATCAGTCCGATCCGCCCTGTCGCCACTAAACAATGCCCGTATGCATCCCCCCAGCCCGCACGAAACCAGGCGGCCTTCTGGACTTTCTCCCATGCATCCTGGCGATTGGAAAACGCAAAGCCCCCCGCATCGGTGAATGCAACGGTCACCCGGTCCAGACGCGTCTCCGAGGACACCCGGACGGACCGGCCGTTCAGCCTGCAGCCATGTCCTGTTGCGGCGGCGACCATTTCGTCCAGGGCGGGAAAATAAACCACGCCCACTTCAACCCGGCCTTCGATTTCAAGGCCGATGAGGACGCCGTAAAGCGGGACTCCGCAAACAAAAGATTTGGTCCCGTCAATGGGATCGATAAACCACCGGTGGGTTTCATTCTCCCCGCTTGAGATGCCGTATTCTTCCCCCACAATGGCATGCCCGGGATATTTTTTTTCAATCCGGCGCCGGATCAGTGTTTCGGCTTCCCGGTCCGCAACGGTCACCGGCGTATCATCCGGTTTGAAATCCGGCAAAATGTTGCCCCTGAAATATCCAAGGGTCAGCCGTCCGGCCAGGTATGCCGTTTCCACGGCAAAATCGAGGTATTCTTGATATATGCGATCTGAAGTGTTCATATTTTTCCTTGGCAGAAATGCACGGGTCTAAAAAGTTCCGGCAATTTCCTTTATTATGGTCAATCCGGCGCTGTAAACCGTCCACTCCCTGACAGGTACTTGACATCCGGACGAATTTACGTTTTAGTGTCCTTGGAGCAGGCGAAATGTCATTACGGGTTCCCGTAAGAAAAATCAACGATGCCAGCCTGATGACACTTCCAGTTTATTCTTTAAGTTATTAGATTACAATCCCGTCTGTCAAGACAACGATGGGAGGACCAGCGATTCTCGAAGAAAAGAAGGGGAAAAGTTTCCGGGGTCGACCCGGGAGACGGACTGGAAGTCCGTCCCCTGGGGGATTTTCAAAAAAACACACTGCAATGGAGATGCCGCATGAAACGATACGATGGATGGGGGGATGTTGAAATCCGGATGGACCTTCCCGAAGCAGCCCTTGAAATTCTAAAGGAACGGGTCGGGCCCGCAACCCCCACCCGCAGCATCCCCCTGGATGCGATGCTTGAAAACGTACCCGCCCCCCGCATTCCGAAAACATCCAAAAAATTCTCCTTTTCCCCCCATGACCGGTTTGAGCATGCCCACGGGCATAGCCTGCCGGACTGGGTGGCCATGCGCAGCGGCACATTAAAGCGTTTTCCCGATGCCGTTGCCATGCCGTCGTCCGAAAAAGAAGCCGAAGACGCATTTGCATATGCAGACAAACATCAGATGATCGTCATCCCTTACGGCGGCGGCACAAGCGTTGTGGGGCACCTGAGCGTTCCGGACACCGAAGCCCCGGTCCTTTCGCTGTCGTTGGAAAAGATGGACCATTTGATCGCCCTGGAGCCGGAAAACATGCTGGCCACCTTCGGCGCGGGCATCACCGGGCCGGCCCTTGAAGCAGCACTTGCGCCCCACGGGTATACCCTGGGGCACTACCCGCAGTCCTTTGACTACTCCACCCTTGGCGGATGGGTGGTCACCCGCTCATCGGGTCAGCAGTCGCTGTATTACGGCCGGATCGAGGACCTTTTTGCAGGGGGTGAAATGATTACGCCCCGTGGTAAAATGAATTTCCCGCCCTATCCCGCATCCGCTGCCGGTCCCGACCTCAGGCATCTTGTCCTCGGTTCAGAAGGGCGCATGGGCCTTTTGACCCGGGCCATGGTAAGGATTTCCCGCATTCCTGAGAACGACCATGTATACGGCATTTTTTTCCCGAACTGGGACGCGGCGGTGAGCGCTGTTTTTGAATTGGCCAACGAGGCCGTGCCCCTGTCCATGGTCCGGCTCAGCAACCCCATGGAAACCTACACCAACCTGTTTCTGGCCGGCCATGAAAAACAGGTCGGCCTTCTGAAGAGCTACCTTCGCCTGCGCGGGCTCAAGGAAGAAAACTGGTGCATGATGCTTTTAGGGCTTATCGGCCCATCCAAGCTTTATTCAGACGGCAAGCGCCTTGCAAACGCCATTATCCGGCGTCACGGCGGCATATCAACGGGCAGGCCCATGGGCGACGCCTGGCGGAAAAACCGCTTCCGGGCGCCCTACCTCAGAAACACCCTCTGGGAGCATGGCTATGCCGTGGACACCCTGGAAACCGCCACCAACTGGAAACAGGTCACCCCGACCATGAATGCCGTGGAAAACGCCATTGCAACCGCCCTTGACCACATCAACGAAAAAGTGCACGTTTTTACCCATCTGTCGCATGTGTATTCAAGCGGGTCGAGCATTTACACCACCTATCTCTTCCGGCTGGGCCGGAGTCCCGAAGAAACCCTCGAGCGCTGGCACCTTCTGAAATCGGCGGCAAGCCGTGAAATCGTCGCCGCCGGGGGGACCATCAGCCACCAGCA
>SLGU01000157.1 GCA_007136525.1 Desulfobacteraceae bacterium
GAATTAATGGAAGAAAAAGAGTATGCGGATTATTGAAAAAATTCGCGGGTGGCCCCATTCATCCGTGATCAACGTCAGTTTATTGGCGTTTTTTTTTCTGGGGATGATGGTGCCCTATGAAGACCTGTACCGGTTTTTCTTTTTCGCCGGGGTTGTCCCCCTTACCCTATGGTCCTTTTTCAAAGGGGAAATACCCCCGGCTGCGGTTTCCCCTATAATCCTGCTGCTGCTGCTGCTGACGGCTTACCTGGCGCTGAATTCTTTTTTTGTGAGTGATGCGGCGTTTCGGATGGCTTTCCGGCGCTTCCGGTGGGGCCTTACCGTTTTTATCCTGGCAGGCGCCCTTTTGATTGCCTGCGGACAATGGATAAAGCGTCCCGGGTTTTATGGCCGGTTGTTTCTTTTTGCCGTGATTGCTGCCGGCACAGCCATGCTGGTTCCGTATCTCATGGCGGGAGACTTTTCCGAACGGATCACGGGCGTGGGGCTTCTCTGGCACACAATCCAGGCGAGCTCGATTCTGCTGATCGTCTGGACGATGGGATTCGTCATGATATGTATGGCGCAGGACCCTCGACGTGCGGACCGGGTGCTTATCCTGGCAGCCTTTGCGGTGGTCATCGCTGTCATCGTGGCGTCGCAAAGCCGTGGGCCGTTGCTTGCCGCGGGCATAACGATGCTGCTGGCAGGTGTATCGCATATTTTATGGCTGCCGCGTGAAAAGCGTTTTATACCGGCGGGGGTAATGGGTCTTGCAGCCGTTGCTGCGGGACTTTGCCTGTGGTATGGGCGGGCCATGCTCAGTGGTTATATTGATGCACTTTTCATCCGCGGGCTTTCTTATCGGCCGGAAATCTGGAAAGCCGTGATCGAGCATTCTTCATCCAACCGGCTGTTCGGCGTCGGGTCTGCCACACGCCTGCCCGACAGCGTGGCCGGGAGGGCGCTGCTTGAAGAAACCGGGCTGGTGTTTGCCCACACCCACAACCTTTTTATGGAAATGTTTTATGCAGGCGGCGTTATTGCCCTGCTGCTGCTTGTGGCGGCGCTTGCGCTGCTATTCTTCAGGCTTCTGGCCATGGAGGCGCCTGGTGCTGTCCGGATGGCATGTGTCTGCCTGTTGATGGTGGTTTTAATGGTGAATTTTACCGATACGGTCAGTCCGCTTTCGGCGCCAAGGCCCGCCTGGGTACTTTTCTGGCTTCCGCTTGTTTTCCTGGTGGCTGTTTCGCATCCGGAGAAAGTAAAACGATCCCATAAGGATTTCAGCGGTCAATGCGCAAAATCTGTTTAATCATTGATTTTTTGACCGGCGGCGGCGCTCAGCGCCTTGTAGCGACCCTGGCCGGTGAAATGGCCCGCAGGGGAATTGAAACCCATATCATCACCTTGTTTGATGTCTGCAAATACCGGCTTGACGATGCCATCCGGTATCATGCATTGTCAGGTAGCCCGGAAAGTTGGTGGACCCGGCGGGGATTGGCCGCAAAACTTGGATTTCTCATGAAGGATCTTGAGCAGGATGCGCCGTTCGATCTTGTGGTCACGAACCTGGCGCGGAGTTGTGAAATAGCGGAAATGGCCGGTTTAAAAGGGGTATACCACTGCATCAACAACTCCCCCGCCAACCACATCCGCCAAACGCGCCACGGCCTGCTGAAAAGCATCTGGCGCAGGGCAAAACTTCGCCGGTTGTATGACCGTCAGCATCTGATTGCCGTTTCCCGGGGCGTTGCCCGTGACCTGGAAAATGATCTGGGAATCCGTCCGGCTTCCATATCGTTGATTTACAATGGTTTTGACTTCCAAGAGATCGACCGGTTGTCGGCGGAGCCGGTTCAGGCAGCAGACGCAATGCAGCCCTTTGTTCTATATGTCGGTCATTTCAAGCGGCCTAAAAGGCCGGATCTGGTATTGGAAGCATTCGCCCTTGCCCGGCTTTCCCATAATCTTGTATTTCTGGGGAAGGGATCGTCAAGGAAACTCAACCGCCTGAAGCGGCGGGCAAAAAAGCTTGGCCTCGCGGGCAGTGTGTTTTTCGCCGGCTGGCACGAGAACCCCTTTGCATGGATGAAGCGTGCCGACCTGCTGGTGTTCTGCTCGGACTCGGAGGGGTTTGGGCGCGTTATCGTTGAGGCTCTGGCCGTTGGGACACCGGTGGCCAGTACGGACTGCCCTTCCGGGCCGGCGGAAATATTGACCGGCAGCCTGCGCCGGTGGCTCGTGCCGGCAGGCGAACCGGCAGCGCTTGCCGATGCAATCCGCCTGGCGATTGAATCTCCGCCGCAATTGGACCGGTCGGCGGTTGAGCCCTTTTCCATCGAGCGGATTGTTGACCGGTATCTCCAATTGACGCCGCGCCATGCGCTTATGTCGGGCAGCGATATGACTGGAAGCGCTTAGAATAATTGTACGGGGGTCTGCTTGCGCAAAATCTGTTTCATTATCAATTCCCTGACCGGCGGCGGCGCAGAGCGTCTTGTGGTGACCCTTGCCGGTGAGATGGCGCGCAGGGGCATTAAAGTCCATATCATCACCCTGTTTGACAGCTGCAACTACAAGCTGGCCGAAGGCATCTGCTATCATTCCCTTGCCGGCAACAGCGACAACTGGTTTATCAAACAGAAACTGGGCCGGAAATTGAGATGGATGGTGGACGCCCTGGAGGAAGAGTCGCCCTTCGACCTGATCATTGCCAACCTGCTCAGAAGCAGCGAAGTGGTCCGAAAGGCCGGTCTGAAGGACGTTCAATACTGCATCAACAACCCCCTTGGTGAGCAGATACGCCATACGCGCCC
>SLGU01000059.1 GCA_007136525.1 Desulfobacteraceae bacterium
TTCAAGGGTCTGCTTCGGGCTTGCCGACTGCGTTATCGTCTGAAAGATGTCTTCCAGGATATGGATCTGTTCATTTTGCATCAACAGAAGCCTTCGGAAAAAATGTCGGGGTTGACTGTCATCCGGAAATCGGCGTCATGAAGCGCCGCCGGTCAAGGCAGATAAACGGAACCTCCGCGCCCTGGGCCAGGGTTTCGACCCCCTCCGGGATCCGGATCACCGCCGCGGATTTGGCCATGGCCGCCAGCCGGCTTTTCATTTTTTCCGGATGGAGGATGATCCGGGAGCGCTCAACGGACATGCCGCACTGGATAAACTGCGTCCAGTCGATCTGCCCGGAAACCGGCTTGTCCAGCCGGCCGTGAAGCCTCAAAAAGGGCGCATGGGTATACCCGGCCATTTTAAGGACGGCCGGAAAGACAATCATCATGAAGGCGGCCTCATTGGATGCCGGCCCGCCGGGCAGGCAGAAAACCGGCTTTTTGTCCAGAATCCCCATGCCGACGGCTTTCCCGGGGCCCATGCGGACGCGGTGAAAGATCATGTCCCACCCAAGGGTGTCCAGAACCTTGACCATGAGGTCGCGATCCCCCTTCCATGCGCCCCCGGATGTGATCAGCACGTCCGCCTCCGACAGAAGCGACGATACCGCATCGGCGATATCCCTTTCCGAATCTCCGGAAAGCCGGAATATCACATCAAACCCCTCGGAAGTGAACCATGCGTGCTGCAGCGCCATATTGCTGGCATACAGCTTTCCCTCCTCAAAACGGCTACCCGGAAGCAGGACCTCGCTGCCGGTCGCCAGCAGACCGACGACGGGACGTGAAAAAACGGTGACCTCCGATATCCCCCCGGCCACGATCAGCCCTGCGGATTGCGGCCTGAGCCGGGCCCCGGTATCCATGAGCAGCTCACCGGCAAAAACATCAGCGCCCCTGTCCAGGATGTTCCGCCCGGGAGATGCGTCGGCGCAGGCCTGGATATACGAACCCGATGAAACCACGAATTCATCGGCGATAACGGCATCTGCGCCCGTTGGAACGGGCGCGCCGCTTAAAATCCGCACGACGCTTCCCGCAACGACCGCATGGCCGCCGGGATCGCCCGCGGCCACGCGGCCGATGACGTTCAATTGTATTGGTTTTTCAGGGGATGCATGGGCGATGTCCGAGGATACGACGGCATAACCATCTTTCAGGGAAGCGGTCACAGAGGGGGAGTCGACCTGGGCGTACACCGGCC
The DNA here is from genome assembly GCA_007136525.1 of Desulfobacteraceae bacterium. Next base: position 1,246 of record SLGU01000059.1, read on the forward strand.
TGGAAACAACGCGGCCGACCGCCCGATTCACCGGCAAGGTCTCCTGTCTTGCAGGAAAGACATTTTCCATCGCCAGTTTCAGGGCTTCATCAAACCCGATGTCAAGCGCTCTTCTCATGTCATTGCAACCACAATATGAGGGATTCAGGTGGGCGATAATGGTGTGGTTGTAAATCAAATGCCTGCCGGGTGTCAATCGTTTAAACGGAAAACGCCGGTTCATGCGGTCCGGGGGAGCCCGGTGTGCCCCTCTGCTGACGCTTTATCCCCAAGGGCAACGGCATCCGGTTTTTCCGCAAGCATTCGCGTTGCGTTGAGCACCGCCAGAAGCGCCGTTCCAACATCTGCGAAAACGGCCATCCACATGGTCGCCAGGCCGAATGCGCCCAGGACGATGACGATGGCCTTTACCGAAAGGGCAAGGACGATATTCTCCCAGACGATGACCCGGGTCCGTCGCCCGATGGCGACCGCCTCGGCCATTTTGGATGGGGAATCGGTCATCAGCACCACGTCCGCGGTCTCTATGGCGGCGTCAGACCCAAGGGCGCCCATGGCCACGCCCACATCCGCACGTGCGATGACCGGGGCATCATTAATGCCGTCCCCCACGAAGGCCACCTTTCCGTCCCCTGCGCAGTCCGATTGGATGGATTCGAAAATGCGCACCTTGTCTTCCGGGAGAAGGCCGGCGTAATATTCGTCGAGACCCAGGCTTTCAGCCACCGATGCAGCGGCTGCCGCGTTGTCCCCGGTGAGCATCATGATGCGCTTGACGCCGTTGTTCCGGAGGGATGAAACGGCTTGCGCCGCATCCGGCTTGATCCGGTCCCCGATTTGAATGTAACCGGCATAACGGGCATTGACGGCAACATGGACGACCGTGCCCCGGGTTTCGCTGCCGGGGTGCGCAATTTTCTCCCGGGCCATCAGGGCATCGTTTCCCAGAAGAATCAGGGTATCTCCAAACCTTGCCCGGACCCCCATGCCGGACACCTCGCTGTGCTCATCCGGGGATGCACTGTCAAGCATGCCCCCTGAGCGCGTATATGCTTCAACGATGGACCTGGCAATGGGGTGGCTGGAATGCTGCTGGGCCCTTGCGGCAAGCGCCAGAATGTGTTCCGGGGCAAAGCCGTTTCGGGGCACCACCGCACGCACCTGGAAAACACCCTGGGTCAGCGTTCCGGTTTTATCGAAAACAACGACTTTTACGGCTGCCAGCGCATCCAGGAAGTTGGCGCCCTTGACCAGGATGCCGCTTTTCGACGCCCGGCCGATCCCCCCGAAATAGCCTAAAGGAATGCTGATCACCAGGGCGCAGGGGCAGGATATGACCAGGAGGATAAGCGCCCGGTATATCCACTGCTCAAATGTTGCACCCGGGATAAACAGCGGCGGCAAAAATGCCAGGCACGCAGCCAGGGCAACCATTGCAGGGGTATAATAGCGCGCGAATACCGTGATAAAATTTTCAGTGGCCGATTTCCGGGCGGATGCGTTTTCCACCAGCTCGAGCATCCGGGCAATGGATGATTCCGCGAA
>SLGU01000076.1 GCA_007136525.1 Desulfobacteraceae bacterium
AAAAGCCACTTCGATATCCATTGGGTACTTAGAGATTCGGGGGAAGGCGCGGCAAGTAAAACGATCCACGAGCCAGAAGACCTGCCTGGGAAAAAAGGCGCCATCCGCGTGGCCGGGATGCTTGCCGTGTGATCTGAAGATAAAAAAGGGAAATCTCCGGATCGGTCGCAAATGACTGATAACGGAAATTTCCCTTTTTTTGTTTTTAAAACCAGGAAATTGGCATTCATGTCCATGCAAAAAGGAGAATTGTGATGAAAAAGACCGTACTGTTTATTTTATGCGGACTGCTTGCTTTTGCAGGTGCCGCAGGCGCACAGACAATTGACTTTGAAGATTTGACCCTTGCCCCTGAAAGTTACTGGAACGGTTCTGACGGTGAGGGCGGTTTTGAAAGTGGTTTTGCCTTCTTCAACAACGAATATAATGACGAATGGGATGTATGGAGTGGATTTGCCTATTCCAACAGGACCGATACGGAAGCGCGTGATTATATTTTCAACGTGGGGCTTGATGCAGGCGGTGATTTTAATGCGATCACCGGCAGCGGGTACGGCGGGAGTGACATCTACGCGGTTGCCTATGTTTCTGCCGTGCCGACAGTTGTTTTTGATGAGGCGCGGGAAATAGAAGGCGCGTATTTTACCAACAACACCATCACCTATTACGCCATGCTGGAGGGCAATGATCATGGCGCCAGATCTTTTGATGCAACCGACTATTTGAGGGTAAAAGTGACGGGGTTTGATGAAGAAGGTGAAGAAACCGGGGAGCGGGTTTTTTTCCTGGCCCAGGACGGCGAGATCGTCGATGATTGGAAGTGGGTTGATTTTTCAATCCTGGGGGTTGTCAAGCGGATTGAATTTGAAATGAGTTCCTCGGATACAGGCGAGTGGGGAATGAATACCCCTGCATATTTCTGCATGGACAATCTGAAGGGCGCACCCCTTGCTGATGAGGACACGCCCGGGGAAGACGAGGACACACCCGGGGAAGATGAGGATACACCCAGGGAAGATGAGGATACACCCGGGGAAGATGAGGATGCCGATGAGATCGAGAAAAAGAAATCATCGTCAAGCACTTGCTTCATCAATACAGTGGCCCCAGGCTTGTTTTAAATACCGACCTGATCAATCATGGTTAATCGGACGATGATATTAAAAACGCATCTTTTCAGATGCATTGCCATTGTATTTCTGGGCATTTCCTTGCTGGCGGCAGTCGGTTTTGCATGGGCTTTGGAGCCGTCCGGCGGTGGGGACGAAGCTGGTTCTTCTGATTTTCCGGCCGCCGCCGCTGCCCCGCACACCTTTGACGAAATGGTTGTTTCGGCAAGCAAGGTCGAGGAAGCGGTCATTACCATTCCCAAACATGTGACGGTCATCTCCGGGGATGATATCCGTGCGGCTGCCGGCAGGAATATCATCGATATTCTGGGAAGGGAAGCCGGCATGCATGTCCGGGGCAGCACCGGAACGGACAAGCATGCCATCCTCGATCTGCGGGGGATGGGGGATACGGCCGCCAGCAATGTCCTCGTCATGGTGGACGGGCTGTCCATCAATGCCCCGGATATGTCCGGGCCGTCAATCACCACGGTGCCGCTTGAACGGATCGAACGCATCGAGATCGTTCGCGGCGCCGGTTCGGTTATTTATGGCAGCGGTGCAGTGGGCGGCGTTGTCAACATTATTACCCGCAAGCCCGGCGAGGAGCCTTCTGCGAGCGTATATGTTTCCTATGGCAGTTATCGAAGTCTGAATTCAAGGGTCTCCGGTGACGGGCGGGCAGGTTCCCTCGGTTTCAGCCTGAGCGCCGGCATGTATGATTCCGACGGGTACCGAGACAACGGTTTTCTCGAGAAAAAGGATTTTGATACCAATGCCGTCTACGCGTTCACCGATACATTTTCGCTTCTGCTGTCCGGCACGTATTACGCCGATGAATACGGCCTTCCCGGTCCGGTGGGCAGAAACGACATGGATTCACGGTCAAGGCGTGTTATGACGCGTTTTTCGGAAGACTTTGGCGAAACAACGGATATCAGGGGGATTGCCGGGTTTGAGGCGGATCTGGAAGAATGGGGAATATTGACATTCAAGCGGGGCTACACCCTCAGGGATAGTGCTTATCTCATGGGATACAACCCCGCCATTTCCAAATCGGACCAAATGACCGATGTTGAGGAGGACACCCGGAAATCAGACATCAACTATGTAAAGGATTACCGGTTGTTTGGCCGTTTTCACAGGGTTCAGGTGGGCATGGACCATGCAATAACCGAATACGTGTGGGAAAACGCCTATTCCGGCCTTCGGAAAAACAGCCAGACCAAAGCCCTCGGGCTTTTCATAAACAACCAGTGGGAATTGACGGACAGCCTGCTCGTAAACGCCGGTTCCCGCTACAACACCTACCGGGGGCGCTTCCGCACAGACGAGAAGCAGATGTTTCAAAACAACGCCCAACAGTGGCTGAACGGCCGACCTGAGCAAAGACAGTGGAACAACAAGGCATGGGCGCTGGGCACAACATTTTTTATAAGCCCGGACGTGTCTGTTTTTGCAAGCTACAATACCAGTTTTCGCATTCCAAACGTGGATGAATTTGCAGAAAGCGAAGCCGGGTTGAAACCCCAGGAAGGCCGTCATGTTGAAATCGGCGGCCGGCATCAATTCGGGGGATTGGGGGTGTTGGCGGTATCGCTATTCGATATCCGCATTGACGATGAAATTTATTACAGCGATATCAACCGGAATTACGACGACAAGACTGTCCGGCAGGG
>SLGU01000005.1 GCA_007136525.1 Desulfobacteraceae bacterium
AAATTGCATGGTATAGGTTGTCAATTGGAGTTAGGTTGTTGTCATAGGTGCTCATAAAAAATTATTTTTGTTTATTACTGGATGTCAATCCATTTAGAGGCGATATAGATGTTTTTCCAGCAAATTTAATTATGGGGGATTTGATTTGGAATAACATAATGTTAGTTTGTGTCTTCAGATGGTTGTTGAAATAATGAAAAGACTTGCAATGGGCAGGGTGGCCGCACTTGATAACATAACTTTGTTGGAAAGGGATTACAACGAAGAGCATTAATTTTTGGGGTAAAATGGATTTTGTGAGATTTATTTCAGATGCTGTAAGTATTCCCTAACAGCCCGAATATACCCCATAATCGATGCTTTTACCTTGTTAAATTAACTATAGCGCACTAAACAGAGCCACCTGTAGCGCTCCAAATGGAGCCACCCGTAGCGCACCAAACGGAGCCACCTGTAGCGCTCCAAACGGAGCCACTTTTTCCTTCGGGCTGACTAACCCATAAAACCATATAGTTTTGGTGTCATATTCACCAAACACAGGGTTCTATGGCAAATAAAAAAGTCAGCATGCTACGTATCAGAAAACTCATTCAATTAGCATCCAGGGGGCTTTCTCAGCGCAAGATCAGCAAAGAGATGAGAATGGGGCGCAACATTGTGTCCATGTACCTGGAACAGATCAAGCGAACCGGTAAACCCTGCCAATCCCTGTTAGCACTTGATGATGCGTCTTTGGCAGCATTGTTATCTCCTCCAGCCAAACCCACCCCTGTGGATGAAAGGTTCTGCAATCTGGAACCGTTACTGTCGGTATATGCCAAAGAACTAAAACGAACAGGTGTAACCAAACTGCTTTTGTGGGAAGAATACCGAAATGACTTTGCTGATGGATACGGGTATACACAGTTTAAAAAATACCTGAACCACTATATAAAATCAAGCAATCCTTCCTATCACAACGAACACCATGCAGGTAAAGAGATGCAGGTTGACTTTGCCGGATCTCAGTTATACATCACCGATAAGCGCACAGGAGAAAAAACTCCTTGCCCGGTGCTTGTTTGCACCCTTCCCTTTAGCGGAAAGACCTTTGCCATTGCTCTGCGTAATGCCCGCCAGGAAGCTTTCTATTACGGTCTTAACCGTGCTGTTGCCTATTTTGGTGGGATTACCGAAAGTGTTAAAAGCGACAACATGCGCCAATGGGTAAAACGCGCCAATCGTTATGAGCCCACATTTAACGATGCCACCATCCGGTGGGGATTGCATTATCAGACCGAACTTACTGCCACCCGGGTGGCCAAACCTAAGGACAAAGCCCATGTTGAGTGTCACGTAAATATCGTTTACCAGAGGGTATATGCACGTTTGCGCAACGAAGTATTTTACTCCCTGGAGGCATTGAATGCGCGTATACTGGAACTCTTGGAGGAGCATAACAACAAGCCAATGCAGGGATATCCATATAGCCGCAATGACCGCTTTTTGATGGAGGAAAAACAAGCACTTCGACCACTGCCTCGGGACCCGTTTTTGTTTAAGTTCCGCAAAGAGTTTAAAGTCAACTCCACCTACCACACACAAATATCACCAGAGCAACACTTTTACAGTATTCCTCATCAATACATCGGTTATAAGGCTGCGATCATTTACGATTACCAGAATGTGGAGATTTATATTGGCTTAGATCGGGTAGCCTTTCACCCCAGAAGTTATGTCAGGGGCGGCTACACTACCAATCCGGACCATATGCCTGAGCATCACCGTGCCTATCGGCGCACCCAGGAGTATAACGCAGATTACTACTTGCGCAAAGCTGCATATATTGGACCGGCAACCAAAGAAGCGGTATCGCGGATATTATCTTCCAAAGTGTTCGTACAACAGGCTTATAACTCTTGTGCCGGAGTGATTTCCCTGACAGGGAAATATCCGGTGACTCGTGTTGAGGCAGCTTGCATCAGGGCATTGGCTAGTCCTGTGGTGTCCTATAAAATGATCAGCAGGATCCTTGAAAAAGATCTTGATACTGTTGGTGAAACCCTCATTTCTGTGACCCCTCTTCCGGAACATGACAATATCAGGGGAGCTTCGGCATATAACTAAACGAACTAATCCTAAAACAACCTTTTATGAATACACAAGCAACAATCGATCAACTGGAAAAAATGAAACTACACGGCATGGCAAGTGTATACAGAACCGTCTCAGGGGCTTTAACGCATGAACAGCCAGGTCTTGATCAATTTATGGCTCGCCTTGCCGAAGCCGAGTTGCAGGATCGCCAGCAGAAAAGAACCATCATGTACCTGAAAACAAGCAAACTTCGATTCCACTCAGCCCTGGAGGAGATCATCTGTACCCCGGAACGAAACCTTAGCAAGGAGGTATTACTCAGGCTTTCAGACTGCAGTTTTGTTAAAAGAGCCGAGAACATTTTAATCACAGGGAAAACCGGTACCGGCAAAAGCTATCTGGCGTGTGCCCTGGGCAGGCAAGCCTGCCACATGGGAATCAGAACCATTTACCTGAGTATGAACAAGTTTATTGAAAAGGTGTCGCTGTCCAAAATAGATGGAACGTTCATTAAGCTTGTTAACCAGATAGAAAAAAACAACCTGATTATACTTGACGACTTTGGACTTCAACCATTGGATGCAAATACCAGGCTTGCCTTGTTGCAGATACTGGAAGACTGCTACCAAAGAAAGGCTGTCATTGTAACATCTCAACTGCCGGTTGCGAAATGGCATGATTACATTAGGGAGCCAACCCTTGCCGA
>SLGU01000136.1 GCA_007136525.1 Desulfobacteraceae bacterium
AAAAAGGAAAAACATCAATGAATGAAAAAATCAAGATAGGGATCAGCGCCTGCCTGCTGGGCGAGAATGTCCGATACAACGGGGGGCATAAGCTGGACCATTTTCTGCGCGACACGTTGGGGCAATACGTGGATTATGTGCCGGTCTGTCCGGAAGTGGAGGGTGGATTCGGCATCCCCCGTGAAACCATGCGGCTTGTGGGCGATCCCGAAAGCCCGCGGCTGATGACCACCAAAACGGCCGTTGATCACACGGAAAAAATGACCAATTGGGCCCAAACCAAAGTCGTTTCCCTGGAGAGAGAAAACCTCTGCGGGTTTATTTTTAAAAAGGATTCACCCAGCAGCGGCCTGCTGCGGGTCAAGGTGTATAATGACAAGGGCATGCCGGAAAAAAACGGGGTCGGCATATTTGCCCGTGCTTTTACCCGGCATTTCCCCCTGGTACCAGTGGAGGAGGAAGGCCGGCTCCACGACCCGAAGCTTCGTGAAAACTTCATCGAGCAGATTTTCACCCTCAAACGGTGGCGGGACGCTGTTGCATCAAAGCCCGGAATCGGCAGCGTGGTCGACTTTCATACAAAAAACAAGCTGCTTGTCATGTCCCACAGCCAGAAACATGCAAGCTTTTTGGGAAAGCTCACCGCATCGGGCAAAAAACTTGGCAGAGAAGCCCTCTACCGGCAATACGAAGACCAGCTTATTGACGCGCTCAGGCTGAAAAGCACGACAGCCAAGCATATCAATGTGCTCCATCACATCATGGGATATTTCAAGAAGCAGCTTTCCGCCGATGAAAAACAGGAACTCCTGGAAATTTTCGACCGGTTCCGAAATGGCCATGTGCCGCTGATCGTGCCGATAACGCTGGCCAACCACTATGTCCGGAAATATGACCAACCGTACCTTGCGGCCCAGACATACCTGAACCCGCACCCGGTGGAACTCAAACTGCGGACGTACACTTAGTGGTCCTGGCAAAAAGGCAAAATGTTCATGACAGGTGATAATCGAAACAGCAGGCAGCGAATTACGGCTGTTGCGGATGCCATTGAAGCCGTTTTCAAAAAAGGCATTCACCTTACGGATGACGTGCTTCATTATCTTGAATCCACACATGCCATTGTACACCCTGAAGAACTTCACCGCATGCTCTTGCCGCCTTTTGACTGCGATTCGGAAAGCATCTGCGAGATGGTTTTCTACCCGGACGAATCACAGCAGGCCTTCCTGGAACCGGTGCTCGAAAAAAATTCCATTAAGGACAATCAGGAAAAGAAAATGCTGGCGGATATGCTGGCGGAAAAAAACATTGCCCCGGCCATCTATTTTCCTTCAAATACAAGGCCCTGCTGCGCGAGCATCCCGGATGCCGCGATTCACCGGTATATCCAACGGATCAATGCAGACCGGCGGATCGATCCCCGCATTCTGGCGGCAATACGGCTTGCCATCCAGTCGCCGGAAACCGCCGCAGCCGTAAAAGTGAAACTCAGGAATTCACGGATTGATTTTACCGATTACCGCGTCTCGTCAATCTGCGCTTTTCTGGATGGGATCGAAGAAAACAGCGCCGATTTTATGGATCTTTTTGTCCTGTTGTGCCGGGTCCTTGAAACTATGAGTCCGGATACGGACCTTTTTTCCGCGCTCATGGAAACAAAGCACAAATGCCTGGAGATGATCCGGCAGGCGGAAAAAAATGAAACAGACTTGAAGCAGAACCCCGTTGAAGTGTTGATGATGAGGGGAGAAACCATCGCGGCCATAGATGCGGCGCAAGTCCGCATCCAAATAGACCGCATCGACCGGATCGCCCTGGCCCTTTTCGGCAGAACAGGGACCCTGCCGGCAACGGACCAAGATCAGGGCCCTGCCATAAACCTGGGGGTTTTCAGAAAAAAAGGAGACGATCTGGACCGGCTGATAAAAATTTTTTCCTGATTTACCACCTGCTGCGCAGCGCCCGCATGGCCGCTTCCGCTTCATCGCCGATCCGCGTGTCCTTGCCGAGGGAAGCGGCTTTTTCATAAGCGTTCAGGGCATTGCTGTATTCGTAAGCCTGTTCGTAGGCCCTTCCCAGGTCCAGGTGTATACTTGCCGCATTCGGTGCCGCATCGACGGCCTCCTTCAGGCGATGGATGGCGTCATCCACGTCTCCCGTTGCCATCGACACAAGCCCCAGGCCATGGAGCGCCCTTGCAAAACGGCGCTCCATTGCAAGGGCTTCCCGGTAATACATACGCGCCTTTTCATACTCCCCTTTGCGGTAGTAAACATAACCCAGGTTGCTCAATGGGAAAAAGGGGGTTGCGTAAAGCAGGTCGTCCTTGACCGCCTCGAAGCTCTCAATGGCCTTATCCCAGTCCTCAAGAGCGACATACGCCGATCCCAGGTTGTTCTTTGCAGCTGAATAGTTAGGGTTCAGCGCGATCGCCCGTTTAAAATGATCCACACCGGACTGGTGCCTGCCCCTGGCCATGTAGGTAAGACCTAAGCTGTTCTGCAGGTAGGGGTCATTGGGGTTGAGCTGCTCGGCCCGCAACAACTCCCTTAAGGCCATGGTATAATTACCCTCGGCCATGTAGGCCTCGCCCAGCTCCCTGATCGCTTCCGCCTGCTGCCGGCTCTGGTGAGTGGGCGTTTTCGGGCCGCACGCAGGAAACAGAAGCAGCGCCGATATGGCAATGGATATGAAAAAGACAAAAGACCGTTTCATTGATGTATTCCCGTTACCTGATAAGTGAATTAAAACCGCAGGGGTTTGCCTTTCGCGC
>SLGU01000064.1 GCA_007136525.1 Desulfobacteraceae bacterium
ACTCAGAGCACCTTCAGCATCCGCAGCTTGCCGTAATCGTCCGGTCCTTTTTTGGAAACAAGGCGTATATCGGCGGGGAGGTGAACCTTCCCGGATACATTGAACTGCCGGGCCGGATTACCCTGCTTCAAGGCATTGTTCAGGCCGGCGGCTTCAACATGAACCTGGCCCAGGTGAAAAATGTGGTTGTTATACGACACCTGGAAAATCAACGCTACAGCTATACAGTGGATTTACGGGATGCGATTGAAGGAAAACCGCATGAATTCTTTTATCTTCAGCCGCAGGATATCGTTTATGTAAACAGAACTACCATCGCCAATGCCAATCAATGGATGGAGCAGTATATCTACAGAATGCTGCCGATCGGCCGGCTTGGTTACAGTATTAGACCATAGGTGAATCACATGGAAACACGTGTTACGCGTTCAAGCATTCAGCCAAGCTTGCGGGACGTTTTTTTCGTTCTTTTCAAACGGAAAAAAATAGGCCTTTTTTTATTTGCGATCATCATGGTGGCGGTAGGCACAGCGACTTTTGCCGCCCCGCGCATCTATCAATCCGAAGCCAGGCTTTATGTGCAACTGGGCCGGGAAACCGTCACCATGAACCCCGGACTGGGCCAGGTCGTTCAGATCAGCCAGTCTTTGGAAAACCAGATCAACTCCGAAATCGAAATGCTCAGGAGTCCGGATGTGGCAATGGGTGTGGTCGAAGAAATGGGGTCAGACATTTTTGACGAGGATCATCCAAGATACGCCCCGGATCCGGAGGCCTTTACAGCCCGCCTCCGCAAGAATATGCGTGATTTAGTGCGATTTCCCAGGCAAGCGGCAGCCCGGCTGCTAACCGACGCAGCGCCTGAAACAGAAATCAGCGATTACCGGCAAAAAAGATTGGTCGCCCAGCAGCTCCGGAACGACATTAAACTCGGAAACCAGTCTGACAGTAACATTATCACGATCCAATACATGAATAATCATCCGCTCCGGGCCCATGATATTCTGGCGCGGTATATCCATGTTTATCAGGAAAAACATATAAAAATGCATGGCTCACCGGAATCATTCGACTTTTTTGAAAAGGAAAGCGACCGGTTTCGTGAGCAGCTGGAAGAAACAGAAAAAAAAATAGAAGAATTGAAAAGCAGCATCAATGTCAGCGATCTCCCGGGATACAAAAAAATTCTTTCGGAACAAATCGGGATGCTGGAACAAAACCTGAAAGAAAATGAGTCCCAGATGTCTTCATCCAAGGCGAAAATCGACGGCTTGGAGGCCCTCCTCAAAACCCTGCCGCAGATGACGATCACAAGCGAGACAAGCGGCTCTCCGAGTTCAGCGGTGGACGACATGCAAAAACAGTTGTTTACCCTCAAGCTCAGGGAGCAGGAGTTGCTGTCCACATACACGGAAAGCAGCATTCCGGTAAGGGATATCCGCCGCCTGATACAGCAGGCGGAATCCCTTTTGGAAGAGTCCATAAGCCCGCAGATAACCAGGAGCATGAATGAGGCATACCAGCGATCTGCGATTGCACTGTCCGAGGAACAGGGGAACCTTGCCGCTTTCAGGGCCAGGGACCGATCCCAGCGCCAGCAGCTGGATAATCTGAAAGAAAGGCAAAGGGAGCTCAACAGGATAGAGCTTCGTTTGAACAACCTGGAACGCCAGCGGGATCATTTTAAGGAAAATTACAAACGCTATTCCAACAGCCTTGAACAGACCCGTATTGACCGTGCCAGGGAAATGGAAAAGATAATGAATATCAAGATTGCCCAGGCACCCCATATTCCCATTGAACCGATATCGCCGCGGGTTTCCTTCATACTGGCGATCGGTTTGTTTGTGGCCTTGTTTGCCAGCGTGAGTCTTTGCTTTTTCGTTGAATATGTGGATGATAGCATCGAAAAACCCCAACAGGTTGAACAGATTCTGGGCTTACCGGTTTTGGGGTCAATACAGAGATGGAATCAGTAAAATGTATACCAGTTTTTATCAATTCAGCCAGAAACCTTTTGATGTGACACCGGATCCATACTTTCTTTATCTGAGCGAAAGCCATAAGGAAGCCTTGGCTTCGCTTATTTACGGCATAAAAGAAAGAAGAGGGTTTATTGTATTGATCGGCGAAGTCGGCACCGGAAAAACGACATTAATCAATGCGGCTCTCGAAAGACTCGGGGATAATATCAAAACGGCATTTATTTTTAATACGGATGCAACCTTTGCCCAGATCCTGCAAATGGCACTTATTGAATTCGGGCTGGCAACGGGCGAGGAAAAGATTTCCAAATTTACGGCGCTGACCCGCTTAAACCAATATGCCGTGCGCCAGTTTTCCCGGGGTGTCAATATCGTCTTGATCATTGACGAAGCGCAAAACCTTGATGTCCGGACCATGGAAAATTTAAGGCTGCTTTCCAACCTGGAAACCAGCAAACACAAGCTGGTGCAGATCGTGATGTCCGGACAGCCGGAGCTCGATGAAAAGCTGAGGCGCCGTGAACTCAGGCAGCTCGCACAGCGCATCAACCTGAAACGGTATATTGCGCCGCTCGATGAATCCGGCACGTATCGGTACATTCAACATCATCTGGATTTATCCGGCTATAAGGATCGCCGGCTGTTTGATACGGCATCAATCCGCTTGATATGGCAATTTTCAAAGGGCGTCCCCCGAAAAATCAATATGCTTTGCGACAACGTTCTTCTGCTTGGATACGCGCTCGGCAAAAAGAAAATTTCCGGGCCAATCGTCAAAGAGGCTGTCAAG
>SLGU01000082.1 GCA_007136525.1 Desulfobacteraceae bacterium
CCTCAGCCCGAGGAGGCAGGTCGATAGGACGATGAGTGCCCACCACCGGGTGGCTCGTAAGGCGTGCCTCGGGCCAACCCTGTGGCGTCGCCGCCGGCATCTAGGGTGGCGGGGAGCGCAGGTGTGGATGAGGCTGACGGCCGACTGAACGAGGGGCAGCGCATGGCCGTACCCGACTACGAGACGCTGATGCTGCCGGTGCTGCAGGCAGTGGCCGGAGCGGAAGGTCCGGTGACGTCGTCGGCATTGCGTAACGCAGTCGCCGAGTCGGTGGGTTTGAGTGCTGCTGATCGGGCCGAGACGATCCGGAGCGGCGCTCCTGTCTTCGACAACCGTGTGCACTGGGCCGTCACCTATCTGGTCCAGGCTGGCCTACTGGTTCGCCCGAAGCGAGGCGTCGTGGCGATCACGGAGCGGGGCAGGGACGTGCTGCAGTCGCACCCACAGCGGATCGACAACGCCCTGCTCGAACGCTTCCCCGAGTTCGTCGAGTTCAGGAAGCGCTCCGGCACACGGCCGCGGAGCAAGTTGACCGCTGGCCGTGAACAGAGCGCTGCGGCGGATGCGCCACCACGGGAGCGACTCGCCGCAGCCGTCCGGGAAGCCAACGCTGCCGTCGCCGAGGAGTTGGTGCAGCGCATCCGGGATCGAGAGCCCGACTTCTTGGAAGCCCTGGTCCTGGAGCTGCTGACCGCTATGGGGTACGGCGGTCGTGACGGTGCGGCTGAGCACCTCGGTGGACCGGGCGACGAGGGCCTTGACGGTGTCATCCGCCAGGACGCGCTCGGCTTGGACCGGGTGTACGTGCAGGCGAAGCGCTACGCCGCAGACAACCCGGTCTCGCGCTCAGCGATCCAGGGCTTCGTTGGGGCGCTCCATGGGGCGCAGGCAGATCGGGGAATCTTCATCACGACGAGTCGCTTCACCGCCGAAGCTGCACGCTACGCGGAGCGCGTCAACGCGCGCGTCATCCTCATCGACGGCGAACGCTTGGGCGACCTCATGGTCACCTACAACGTTGGCGTGCAGGACGACGAGACCTTCGTGATGAAGGAGATCGACGAGGACTACTTCGAGGAGTGACTCTGGAGATGCTGCGGAGGCAGCCGCCCGGAGGCTCGGCTGATCGCACTATGGCGCTGCTGCTAGCCGAACGGTCCCTTACGCCTGCTCACCGCGGACTCTAACGCTGGCCTAGATTGGGGTACTGGGCGGATGGTGGTCCCTGCAGGTGTGTCGTCCATTGCGCACCGTCCCACCAGCGTTGCGCGGCCTGTCCCCAAGGATCTCCATACCAGCCGGCCGCGAACGTCGCCTCGCGTTGCTGGCCCGGCTGCGACGTCGGTCGGGGCGGTGATGGCACGGACGTTCGCTCGGCCCCAGACTGACCCCGCTCACCCACTTGATTCCTCAGATGGGGTGAAGTTGTTTGCTGTGCATGCTCTTCTTGAAGATTACTTAGTGCTGGAAGGATCACGAAGACGAACAGGACGATCACGAGTTTGAAGCCGAGTCCAGTGAAGAGAAATGCGACTAGGGCTTCCATATTGTCACCCTCGTGTGTGTGAAGTCATGCGTGACACTCTCAGGAGCACGCGACATCGGCAGATCTGCTGACTTGTGAGCCCTCGTTCCCTTGGCGCGAGAACAACGTTCAAAGTGAAAACAAGGTCCACTATCGCTCCATGGACTTCTTGCGAAGTCTGATCGTTGTGAGTCTCACACGCTGGTGAGGCTCAGCTTCACGCTGGCTCGTCTCCTGATGACTCTGCCCTCAATGGCGTATGTTGCCGGCACAGTGTGCTGAACTACCAACACGTCCCTGTCGGCGGTCACCCTGTATATCGGCCACGTAGGCTTCACGCTGAAGCCTGGGTTACACGCTGTGTCGCAATTGCCGCCGAAGGCTGTCCACGAACTGCGGACGGTTGTGCGGCACCTGCACCTCCACCTGTTCGCGCCTGAGCTTCGGGGGTGCTTCGCCCGTGCGGCGAACTGCCCGCGGACTGCGGGTCCTGCGAGCGGTCATGACCGCTGATGCCGACATCGAGAGCCCGCTACTCCCGTGGCTGGCTCAACGCTGGCGCAGACGTCCATCGCGCGGTCACCAAGGCTCGCTCCCCAAGATCCTGACTGTCAGCAAATGCAATGCACTTGAATCAGGTTCCGGACGAACTTGCCGACACTGTAGTAGGGAGGAACACCAGCGCCGATGATGGTCAGAGAGGGGGCGGTATGGCCGAGCAGATGCCTGCACCGGGCTGGTATCCGGATCCGGGTACGCCGGGGTACTGGCGCTACTGGGACGGGCGCGGCTGGACTGACAGCGCCGCACCCATTCAAGGTCTGCCGACCTCCCCCGGAGCGCAGCAGGCCGTCCCTCCACGCTTCGGGTGGCAACCTCAACCTTCGTGGCAGGCCTCGGGGGCATCGACCGGCCCAAGGGCGGGAGCCGCTGGGTGGCCAGGTGCGTCGGCAAGTAGGAGCGACGCCTACTACCAGCGTGCCTACGCTCAGTTCGAGGAGGGTGGCTCAAGAGTGGTCTGGAACTGGGCGGCGTTTTTGTTCGGGGCCCTCTGGTACCTCTTCCGTGGGATGTGGGCGAAGGCGCTGCTCTACATCGCCGTTGTCACCTTCACCGGTGGGTTTCTGGCCATCCCGGTGTGGGTCTACGGGGGCCTGATGGGCACCTACGACGACTACTTGCTGCGTCGCCGCGGCACCCAAGGCTGGTAGCACACCCCGTTGACTACTAGTTGAGGGGA
>SLGU01000248.1 GCA_007136525.1 Desulfobacteraceae bacterium
CCATTTCCGGCATGTTTTCGCCCGGGTCGGACGTTTTTCGCCACCCGGGAAGCATATCCGGCGCGCAGCCCATGTCCAGGGCGCCCGTGGCGTTGTTTTCGATAGATAAAATAAAAATGCCGGCATTTTCCGCACCGATGCTTCCGGTTGCAAGGGCAAGGTTGATCAGGGCATCGAGGGTTTCATGCCCGTAAGGGGTTTCCAGGAGGTCACCGCTCACCACGAAGGCGATTTTTTTAGCACTCAGAAAATCTGCGGTTTTTTTTATTTTTTCCGGGGAAACCCCGGCTTTTGCTGCAAGGGCGTCCGGGTCGGCGGCAGCCATGGCATCCATCCATCCATGGGGGTCGTCAACGCGGCCGGTTGCAAGGCCATGATCCAGGCCGCCGTCTCTGACCATCTGCGCGGCAATGGCATTGATGGCGTCAAAAGCGAAGGCCGGGCTGCCCCTGCCGGTTTCAGGGTGAAGCCACAGACCGCCGAACGCTGCCAGATCGCTTCTTAAGGGATCGATAACAATTAGTTTGGCCCCTTTTCTGACACCCCTTTTGATATGGTATCCCGCAACAGGAACGCTGTGATCAGGGTCCGCCAGGACGGTAATGACGGCTTCGGCGTTTTCAAGGGCCGAAAGAGGGCTTCTCCTTATGGATGACCCGGTTTTTTCAACGGTTTTCCGGAGCAGTGCCTGGCTGCCCGTGCTCCCAAGGGGTGCGATATTGTTGGTGCCGAAAATGACCCGGGCGATTTTCTGGAACAGGTAGTTTTCTTCGTTGGTGCATTTTGCCGAACCGATAAAAGCAATGCTTTCCGGCCCGTTTTTTTCTTTTATGTCTGTCAGCCGGGCGACAACCTCGGACAGTGCCGCATCAAAATCGACCGGCTGGAGCGCAGCAATCCCCTGTTCATCAGGACGGCGCATCAACGGCCGGTCCAGGCGGTCCGCACACAGCAGAAAATCGTGGGCAAAATGCCCTCTGACGCAAAGGGTGGCGCCGTTTACGGTCCCGGTTTCGGAAGCGGGGTTCACTTCGACCACCCGGCTGCCGGATATGCCCATTGCAAGGCTGCACCCCGCGCTGCAGAAGCCGCAGATGGTGGTTTCCTCCTTTTCAGGGGTGCCGGTAAATACCGTGCTGCAGGTCGACAGGGCGCCGGTGGGGCACATGGACACGCAGGTTCCGCAGAAGGTGCACCTGGACATTTCCAGGGGAAGCCCGTGAAGCGTTGCCGGGCGCGAGGCAAATCCGCGGTCGCTGAAATCGATGGCCCCGACGCAAACCAGTTCGTGGTCCGCGCGGATGCACTTGCCGCACAGGATGCACTTGCTGAGGTCCCTCGAGATAAACGGATTGAGGGTTTCAAAGGGCTTGTAATTGGGCATGGGATAGAGCCGGGTCTCGGCAACGCCCAGTTGGGCGGCGATCATGCGCAGCTCGCACCGGTTTCCCTTGCTGCAGACGATGCAGGATTCAGGGTGCTCCGCCATCATGAGCCGGACGATGTTTTTCCGGTTTTCGACGACCCGTGGGGAATCGGTATTGATTGTCATGTCCGGGGCAACAGGGGTGACGCAGGATGCCATGAGGCGGCCGGTGTTTTCATCTTCCACCAGGCAGATCCGGCAGGCCCCGTAGGGGGCTAGCTGGGCATGGGAACACAGGGAGGGAATGCGGATTGAATGACTTTTTGCAGCGTCAAGGATGGAGATGCCGGGCGGACAGGTGATCTTTTTGCCGTTGATGGTAAGCAGGATGTTTTTCAATTCTGCGGCTCCTCTGGTCGTGTCTTAATAAAAGGCCAACCGGGCCTGTTGCGTCGGTGTTCAGGATAAGGCGATAGTGCACCGCATCGCCGTGGCGTGCGGCATCCGGTCAAGCGCTATTTCAGCTTGGCGGCATCCAGGTAGTGCCTGAGCTTCTCTTCACCGCCGATGGTTATGATATGGACGCCGTCACAGAGCTGTTTGAGGCCCTTGACGGTGTCGGCAAACAGCTCGATACTGGCTTTTTCCTTGTCCTGGGCAAGGGCCAGTTTCTGGATGACCCATTCCGGAACCAGCCCGCTTTTCAGGTGGCGGTTCAGGAAGCGGGCCATGCCGGCGGTGCGCAGGATGAGCACCTCCGCGATGACCGGCACCCCGAACGTATTGGTCCGGCTGAGGAATTTCTCGAAACTTTCCAGGTCGAAAACCGGCGTGGTCAGAAAATAGCCGGTGCCCATGTTCGTCATGGTTTCCATTTCCCGGAGTTCCAGGTCCGGCACGTTTTTTCCCCACTTGGACTCTACCCCCGAGCCGATGAGGAAATCCGCTTTTGCTTCGATTGTCTGGCCGTCCACGGTGCGTCCGTCCCGGATGTGCTCGATCACGGATTGCAGTTTTCCGGCATCCACGTGAAAGAACATCATTTCCTGAAGGCTGTCACCCGTGATCCGGTAGTCTTCGGTGAACACCAGGAGGTTGTCGATGCCGGCCTGGCTGGCCGACACGAGATCCTTCTGAAGCTGGATGCGGCTTTTGTCCCGGGTGGTGGTCTGGTAGATCGATTCGAACCGGTTCTGCTTGAGTATTTCACACGTCTTGATGGTATCGCCGACGACGCCCTGGAGCTCGGCCTCGGAAAGGGAAACGCCGTCCACGCGCCCCCTGATTTTGCTGAGGCTTTGGATCATGTCGTCGGCTTCCTGCTCGATAGGGGCCTGGACTTCGGTGGTGACAACGAACTGTTTCTTGTTGAGTGCGTCCCTGAGTTTCATGGG
>SLGU01000138.1 GCA_007136525.1 Desulfobacteraceae bacterium
GGGAAAAGGGCGGGAACTGACAAAAAGCGCCCATATTGCAAACCTGCTGCGCCACCCCTTCATGCCGCACCTGACCATGCCGCGCATCATGCTTGAGGCCGCCCGGCTGTATTATCGGAAACGCCTGAAATGGCACGACAAGCCGCCACCCCCCGACCCCATGACCATCCGGCACCGGTCAGAACCATAAGTGAGGAAAATCCGTTTCAGGCTGCTTTTAATCAGGTAGAATACATAAAACCCCTGTCCATGGGGTATTCGGTGGTATTCCCCTTGGAAAACGTGATCTGGTAGAGCCTCAGCACCGCGTTTTTTGCCCGGAACGCCTCTGCGCAGAAATGCAGGTAAATCCGCCAGGTTCGGCGAAACCGTTCGTCAAACAGGTCCGGGTTGAAAGCATGAACGGTCTCCCAGTTGGCGTCGAACATGGCTGCCCATTCGTCCAGGGTCAGCGCGTAATGGCGGCGAAGGTTTTCGATATCCAGTATTTCAAGGCCATGGACGGCCATAAGGTCAATGGTTTCTGTAAGACCCGGGATGTAGCCGCCCGGGAAAATATGCTTCCGGATGAAAAAATCGGTTTCCATGGGACGGTCGTGGGCGATGAAGTGCAAAAGCCCGATGCCGCCGGGCTTCAGGCAGCGGGCCATGGCCCTGATCCAGTCCCTGAGCTGCCCTTTGCCCGCGTGTTCGTACACGCCAAGAGATGCGTATTTGTCAAAGACGCCTTCCACCTCCCGGAAATCCTTTTCCTGGACGGCGATTTTATCCCCGATCCCTTCCTTGCGGGCCTTTTCAAGCAGCCAGTGGTTCTGGTTGGTGGTGGGGCTGAGGTTGGTACCGATGACCCCGTAATGTTTAACAGCGTGAAAGAGGAGTGATCCCCATCCGCCCCCCACATCGACGAGGCGTTCACCGGGTTTGAGCCGCAGCTTTCGGCAGACATGGTCAAGCTTGTTTTCCTGCGCTTCCCGCAGGGTCCGGGTGCCTTCCTTCCAGTAAGCGCATGTGTATGTCATGGTGGGATCCAGGTACTGCCAGAAAAGGTCCGATCCCCGGTTGTAGTGTGCCAGGGCGTTTTTTACGCCCTGGTTGCTGCGCCGGTTGCCGAAGACCAATTCGTGCCAGAAGTTGCGGATTCGGACGAGCGGGTGAAAGATACGGGTTTGCCGGGCTGTTTCCGCCAGGGGCGGTTCATTGTCGGCGGAAGCGCGGATGATGGCTTTCAGATCTCCATCGATGTCCACTTCGCCGCTGATATAGGATTCGATCAGGCCCCATCCCAGGAAAACCGCCGAGTTAAGCTCGGCTGCTTTTGTACGGTAACGGATAATGAATTCAGGGGGCTCTTTGCCGTGGGTGCAGTGTGAGCCATCAGAAAAAACAATTTTAAACGACGTTGTTGTTTTTCCAAGCATCCACGCATATATTTTTTTCAAAAATCGGGACATGGCGCTTATTCCTGTGCTCCTCCATCATGGTTTTCAACGGGCTGCGCTTCAGGACGGGATAAAGCCGGGTTCCCGGGCTTCTTCCAACACAATGGCTTCCTCTGGGCAGACTGCGGCGCACTGCCCGCAGCCCAGGCATTTTTCGTCCAGCACGCGGGCGCTTTCGCCGTCGACAACAATGGCGCCAAACCAGCAGCGGTCCTCGCATTCCCCGCAGGCCGTGCACCGGTCATGATCGATCACGGGCCGGAAACGGCTGGGGTCGCACAATGGCAGGCCGTCCGAAATCAGCAGGGTAAAGGCCTGGCAGCAGCACCCGCAGCAGTTGCAGATAAAATGCCCCATCCCGGATTTATTGACCGTAACGTGGACAAGCCCCTCTTCCTGGGCCCGCCGGACGATGTCCATGGCCTCTTCCTTTGAAACCTCCCGGCCTGAGCCCCGGTCAATGGCATAATCGGCCCCCCTGTTGACCTGAAGGCATACATCGATGGGCGCATCGCAATTTTTCATTGTCGTGCGGCATGTGCATTTGGTTACCGCTATCTTTTGTGCGTTTTCGATCATTTCCCGGACATTTTCCGGTGCAAGCACTTGTGCACGGATTCCCTCGATGCTTTTGTTCACGGGAATGACACGGGTGTAGGGGCGCGGCAGAAGCTGGGTGAAGATTTCCGCCATTTTCGGCCACTCTTCTTCCATGTAGTTCCGCCAGTTTTCGTAGAATAGTTCGGTAGCTTCCGGCCAGACAATGGTGGCATCGTGAAACTGGGCGATATGGAGCGGCGGGTTCCAGAGGGTTTTGCCGTCTTTTACTTTTTTGAAGGTCAGCCCCTTCCGGAACATATCCAGAAGGTCTTTTTCGATGTCCTGGCTGCTTCGGCCGATTTTTTCGGCCATGTCTTCGGCGGTTCCCGGCAGGCTCACGAGAAGCGCCGCCTGTTCATCATTGATCATGGATTTCAATATGGCGGGAATCCATTTTGAGTCACCATGCAGCATCTTTTCCGCAAATTGCCGATACGTTGTCATCTCGCTCATCCTGCTCTCCTTTTCCGCTTCCGGGATTGTGTGTTTAAAGAAACGGCATCCTGTGCCATGTTAGGTCAGGCCGCATTGTTTTGTCAAGTTGCCGCAGGCCGGTGGAGCAAGTTAATGTGAAATGACTCTAATGTCCCGGAGGATACATGTTCGTATAGCCGGTAGTTGAAACCAACGGTCTGGCGTTAGACCATTTGAGTGTCTTTAATCCCCGGAGGGGATATAGCGTATAGCCGGTGGTTTCAACCACCGGTTTGGGAATGAGCA
>SLGU01000052.1 GCA_007136525.1 Desulfobacteraceae bacterium
CGAACAATTTGAACCTTATTTATTTTTCCGGGCCGAACGGCTCAAACAAGATGATCAGCCGCGGCAGCAGGGTCAGGGACCCGAGCAGGGCGATCAGCATGGCAAGCCCGGAGAATAGCCCGAAAATGATGGTCGGGACGAAATTGGACAAAGACAGGATCGCAAACCCGGCCACAATGGTGATGCACGTGTAATACAGGGCGTAGGCGATGCTCCCGTGGCTCCGGTGCATGCTCTCGACATACCGGCCGTTTTCGGAAAACTCCCGCATGAAACGGTAAATGTAATGGATGGAATTGTCCACAGCGATGCCGATGCTGACGGACGCAATGGTAATGGTCATGATGTCCAGCGGAATATCAAGCCATCCCAGCATGCCAAGCACCACGCTCGTGGAAAGAATATTCGGCAGCAAAGCAATAAAAGCGACTTTTACCGAGCGGAAAAGCACCAGGAACATGACCAGGAGTGCCGCCAGGACGACCCCGATCGTCAGAATCTGCGATGAGAACAAGCGCTGGAGGACATCGTTGTAGAGCACCATCATGCCGGTAAGGTTGACGTTTTCAGCCTTGAAGCCGAAATCGTCGGTGAGGTCACGGCGGATCTGGTTGATCATCTCGTTTCGCCGCAGATCCGGCGCGGAATCGACCACCCGCAGGTTGATCCGGGTTTCGTTGTGCGCGATGGACACGAAAGGTTCCACCAGCATTCGGCGGTATTCCTCGGGAAACTGGTTGAAAACCAGGTTCAGCTGAAAGGTGTCGAGCTCGGAACCAGTGACCCGCCGGGCCATTTTGTTCAAAACCGCCAGGGACAAAACCTTGCCGGTATACGCCATTTCATCGAGGTAATCATGGACCGCTTCGATCCGTTCCAACCGGTGCTGGGTGAACCAGTACCGGGCGGCGTCCCCGGGCGCGTCAAACTCGTCGAATTCAGCAAATTCGTCGAACACTTCAACATCATCGAAATCATCCAGACCGCCTCCGTTGATTTCATCGTGTCCAACATCGCCTGCATCATCAAACCGAAGCACAATGTCAAGGGGGGTGGTTCCTCCCAATTCCCGGTCCAGCACCTTGAGTCCCTGGTAAATCTCGGTCGATTTTTTAAAATAATTTAAAAAGGAGTTCTCAACCCGCAATTGGGCGATCCCGGCAACGGCAACAATGAAAACCAGTGCAGCCGTGAGGAGAATCAAACGGCCGTGGGCCTCGGTAAACCGGGAAAGAACCGCCGGCAGGGCAAACCGGCCCTTTTGAGCGCCGGCGGACGGCGCTGGGCCCCTTCCGGGCAAGAGTGCCGACATTGCAGGGAAAAAGATAAACGTCACTACCAGGGAGGTAAAAATGCCGGCCGCCATCATCCAGCCGAACGTGACGACCGGAAGAATGTCTGAAAACCACAGGGATCCGAAACCGGCCATGGTGGTCAACCCGGCGTAAAAAATGGGCGTTTTCATGGCGAACACCGTCTCCCGGGTGAGCGTCACGTTGTCCGCCTCCGGGTTGCCGGCTGCCAGTTCCCGGTAGCGAACCACCAGGTGAATGGAAATCGCCATGGTAAAAATAAGCTGCAGGGCGACGAAATTGGCGGAAACAATGGTGACCTGCCAGCCGAACAGGCCCAGCAGCCCGGTCATGGCGGTCACCGAAAACGTGCAGCACAGGATGGGCAGTGCAACCCACCGAATACTCCTGAAGATAACCCCGAGAGCGACAATGAGAAAGGCAAGCACCGCGATGGAAAATACGCTGAGGTCGGAGCGGATGAACGTCATCAGGTCATCTGCGATGATGGTGATACCCCCGAGAAAAAGGTCGGCCTTTCCCTCATACTGCACCATGACGGCGCGTATTTTTTTGATATCCCGGTGCCGCCAGGTATCCATGATTGTCTGCTGCTGGCGGATCTGTTTTCTCAATTCGGCAAATTCCCGGCTTTCGGCGGCCGTTAAGGCGTCCTCCCGCTCTTTCTCACGAAACGCCTGGCGGCGCTCCCAAAGGGATTCATAGGTTTCATCCGGCTTGAAATTGATCTGCAGGGCCGTTGTTCTGAAATCCGGGCTGACCAGGAGGTTGTTGTAAAGCGGACTGGTTCGGAACTCCTTTCGGACCATCTCGCGATCGACACCGGGATCGCGCAGCGTCTGTAAATCCCGTATGGTTTCGTCAAGGGGGCGTGGCGGGCTTTCGAGAAGGGGTACATCCAGTATGGAGACCACCGAATCGACGCTTTCAAGGGCTTCCACCTCGTCCCGCAGCGCACCGATATCGGCAAGTACATTATCGGAAAGGAGGTCCGCATCGTGGGGCGCATAGGTAATGAACACAAAGTCTTCAAACCCGTAACGCTCGATCACTTCCTGGAAATACAGGTAGTTCCGGTCCGACTGGTCAATGAGCGTTTCAGCGGACGCCTCGATCTGAAAATTCCTGGCATTGACGGCCAAAACCCCCAGCACCAGGAAAAAGCACAACAGCACGGCGATCGGATGCTTAAAGAGGATCCGGTCGTAAAACCATTTCATGGGCTCGATATGCCGTGTCATAAGGTGTGCCTATTCCGTTCCGGGCGGCTCAATGGTCCTGATCTGTTCAAGCATCTCCTCTACCGTTCTGCTTGCAAGCACCTGGCTGAACTGGCTGCGGTAACTGGCCACGATGCTCACGCCGTTGATTTCAACGTCGTAGACACGCCACCCCTTACCCTCCGACATGTGAAACTTGTAAAGCATATCCACGGACGCATTTTGCATCCCGGCCTGGACCGGCACATGCACCCGGTTGTTTTCAACGCGCATTTCACCGTACTCGACACGGGTTTCGGCATCTCCCTGAACCATGGCGATGTTATCAAAATAGGAATCCTTCAACCGTCTCACGAACCGTTCGATAAAGACCTCCCGTTGCGCCCTGTCCAGACGGGTCCAGTTGCGGGGGCCAAGGGATAGCCGCGCAATAAGCTCATAATTAAACACCGGGTCAATGATGGCTTCGATTTTCTCCTTCTGCTCCGGGCTTGAAAGGGACCCATCTTCAAGCACATCCAGAACGGATTGAATACTATTTTTCAAGAGGACTTCAGCCGCTTCCGGCGCATACGGGTCTTCCCCGGCAAAAGCGGGCCATGATATAAAAAGGACGCATATTACGGATACAATCAGCTTTTTCATAAACTCAATTCCCTATTTTCATTTCTCGGTTCTTTTCATACGCATTGCGCAGGAAAATATACAGGTCGATGGCCTCGCTCCTCAGCCGTTCGTATTCTCCCCGGTGAAGAGACGCAAAGTTGAGGCCGTCAGCCGCCCAGGAGGCAGATCCGATATAATAACCCTCAAGGTAAAAGACCGGATCGAAAAACATGTCCACCAGCAGGCCCGTTGAATCCCTCAGGTTGGAGGGACCAAGAAGCGGCAGCACGATGTGAAACCCGCTGCCAAGGCCATAGCTGCCAAGGGTCTGGCCAAAGTCCTCGTCATGGGCGGCAATGCCGGCAGATGTTGTTGCCGGATCGAAAAGCCCGCCCATGCCGACCGTGGTGTTGAGCAAAAACCGCGCGGTTTCATCCGCTGCGCCATTGCCTTTGAGCTGCAGAACGCAGTTGATAAACCGTATTGGATATCCCAGGTTGCGAAAAAAATGATCCACCGATTGCCTGACCGGGACCGGAAGAATTGCAGCGTAACCCGTGGCGGTCGGTACGACGACCCAGAGATAGAACCGGTCGTTAAAGGTTGTCATGGCCCGGTTATACCCGGAAAGGGGGTCATAAACGTCTTCGTCATACCGGTCGAACTCGTCAAAATCATCAAAATCGCCAAATTCATCGAATTCATCGAACTCATCGAATTCATCGAACTCATCGATTTCATTGATTTCATTGAATTCATTGAATTCGTCAGGACCATCAACCGCGTTCAATGCATATGCCCTGTAATAGAAGCGATGGCCTTCATGATCGCCCCGAAACAGCTCATCTTGCAAAGGCGAAAAGGCTGTCGCCGTCCCGCTGATGCCCACTGCCAAACATGCTGCCGCCACAAGCACCCGGAGGACCCCAGTACCACCCCCCCGGAAAACCCGCTTCATCTTCAACAATCCGCCCATTTGCAACCCTGACATTCATCGCCTTTATCGATAGACCTGTTTATGCTGTACAAGCAGCTTAACCCCCTGATGCAATCAGTTCAACCGCCAATCGTGAATTTTCCTGATCCGATCAGCCACCGACCGCATTCCGTCCATTACCGCGCCGGCATCAAAAGCGGTCAATTCCCCTTTTTCAACCACAATCCGGCCGTTAATGAGCACCGTATCCACATCACTTCCCGATACCGAATAAACCAGGTGGGAAAAAACATCATACATGGGTGTCAGGTGCGGCTTTTTTGTATCAACCATAATAATATCGGCTTTTTTCCCGATTTCAAGTGATCCGGTCACGTTTTCCAGTCCTAACGCACGGGCCGCGTCACGGGTTGCCATATTGAGAACGGTCCGGGCGCTCATTACCGTCGGGTCAAGGCGCCTGACCTTGTGCACTTTTGCGGCCGTGTCCATTTCGAGGAACATGTCCAGGTTATTGTTGCTGGCAGGGCCGTCCGTACCCAGCCCGACGCAAACCCCCGCGTCGATCATTTCGGGAACCGGTGCAATACCGGAAGCAAGTTTCATGTTGCTTTCGGGGTTGTGGGACACCTTTACCCCATAGCGGCTGAGCAGCCCGATATCCGTTTCATCCACGTGCACGCAGTGACAGGCCAGCACACGGGGGGACAACACCCCGATATCGGCCAGGTGCGCCACGGGGGATTTCCCGTAGCGCTCCACAATCAAAGATCTCTCGTTGTTTGTTTCCGCAACGTGAATAATCAGGGGGATACCGTATTCTTCGGACAGGCGGGCAGCCCTCTGCAGAAGTCCGGGAGCGCAGAGATACGTTGAATGCGGCTCTACTGCAACGCTTACCAGGGGGTCGCCCTGCCATTTTTCGACAAGCCGGCGGGTGTGCTCAAACCCTTTATCCACCGTACCGTAGCTCGGGGAGTCAAAATCATAGAGCACCTCGCCCACCACCGCGCGCATGCCCGCAACGTGAACGGCTTCAGCCACAGCGTCTTCGAACAGGTACATGTCGGAAAAACAGGTCGTACCGGACAGCATCATCTCCGCGCAGGCAAGCATCGATGCCATGTAAACCGTGTCATGATCGAGCTTGGCTTCCGCGGGAAGGATATAGTGGTTGAGCCATTGCATCAGTTCCATGTCGTCTGCAAGACCGCGGAAGCAGGTCATGGCCGCATGGGTGTGCGTATTGATGAGCCCCGGCATGATGATGCCGCCCCGGGCATCGATAACGCGCCCGGCATTGCCGGCGTCAATATCGCGTGCTTCACCCACGAATACAAGATGGTCTCCGGAGACACAGACCGCCCCATCCTCAAAGATTGTGCCGGCCCCGTCCTGCGTTAAAACAATGCCGTTTGTGACGGCGATATCCGCGCTGCCTGGTTTATACATCCATCTGCTCCACAATACGGGTGATCATCACGGCAAGTTTTCCCGCCGAATCTTCAGCCGCCCGGACGATCGCTTCCAGGGTGACAGGCGCGGGGCGATCAGGGTCGTTTATGTTCGATATGACCGACAGCCCCAGGACCCGCATACCACCGTGGACTGCGGCAATCACTTCCTGTATGGTGGACATGCCCACGGCATCCGCTCCGATCATCCGAATAAACCGGGTCTCGGCGGGCGTTTCAAGGCAAGGGCCCTTCAGCCCCAGATATACCCCCTGTTTCATTGAAACGCCTTTTTCCATCCCTGCATGAATTGCCATTTCAGCAAGCGCGCCTGAATATATCTGCGTCATATCCGGAAAACGGGGACCCCATCGGTCATCATTTTCTCCGGTGAGCGGGTTTTCGCCGGTGAAGTTGATATGGTCCCTTATGACCATTATATCCCCGGCGGAAAAACCGGGATTCAGACCGCCGGCGGCATTGGTGACAATCAGCGTGCCGACCCCCATTGCCTGCAGCACCCGGACCGGGAAAGCCACCTCCTTTGGCGTGTACCCCTCGTAAAGATGAAAACGCCCTTCCATGGCCAGGACATGCTTTCCGCCAAGCCTGCCCGCGAGCAGCCGCCCGGCATGGCCAACCACCGTGGAGATCGGAAAACCGGGTATATCCTTGTAATTTATCTCAAAATCCGTCTCAAGGCCGGACAGGCTACTGCCGAGACCGGTTCCCGTCATCAGCCCCAGCACGGGCGGGGCGCCGATCCGCTCAAGTAAAAAACCGGCTGTTGTTTTCACTTGCTCCCAGTATGCATTCATATGACTGCCATGTATTGTCGAAAAAACGGGTTTGACGACTTCGCAAAAATATACCAATACCCGTTAGTGATCCCGTTCGTCAAGTGCATCAAAACAGCATCGCATGAAAACGTTCTATTCATCACGGGCGGACCGGTCCGGCCGGAGCATTTTACGGTTGTGAAACCAGAACGAAATATCGTCCATCAACCTGTAAAACAGTGGCACAAAAAGAAGCGCCAGGGTGCTGGCCAGGATCATGCCGCCCACCACGACGGTGCCGATCTCCCTGCGGCTGGCAGAGCCCGCGCCGGTTGCAAAGACCAGCGGAAGGGTACCGATGATAAATGTCAGGGCGGTCATGGTGATGGCCCGGAATCTCTGCCGGGCCGCTGAAAGGGCTGCCTCCATTGACGTCATGCCTTCCAGCTCCCGGTTCTGGGCCGCAAACGCAACAATCAGGATGGCGTTTTTGGCTGCCAGCCCGATAAGTACGAGAAGCCCCACCTGAAAATAAATATCGTTTGGATACCCCCTTACCATGGCCCCAAGGGTTGCCCCCAGCACACCGAAGGGCACAGCCGAGGCAACCGCCAAAGGCAGGCTCCATCGCTCATACTGGGCCGCCAGGATCAGGAGAACCATGACCAGTCCCATTCCGAAAGCCAATCTGCCGGCACCGGCTGCAGCATCCAGCTGGTAAGCCTCGCCAATCCAGCCAATGGACGCATTGCCGTCGGTCAGCACCTGCACGGCAGCCGCTTCCATTGCCGCCTTGGCCTGACCGGTTGTGTAACCGGGCGCGGCATCAGCCATGATCCGGGCAGCGCTGTTCATGTTAAACCGGTTGATGATGTCCGGCCCGAGAACGCTATCCAGCGTCACCAGGCTGCTCAAAGGCAGCATTTCGCCATGGACGGACCTGACAAACACCTTGTTGAGATCCTCCGGCCGGCTTCTGAACTCCTTTTCCGATTGGAGGTTGACCTGCCAGTTCCGGCCGAACAACGTAAAGTCATTGACATACAGGGCGCCGAAAGTGCTTTGCATGGTCTCAAAGATCTGGTTGATGGGTACGCCCATGTCCCGGGCCTTTTCCCGGTCCACCCTTGCCTGGTACCTTGGGATATCGGCATCAAAGATGGTCCTGGCATTGGTCAGTTCAGGGCGGGCATTGGCGGCCGCCATGAATTTGCCGGCCTCGGCAGCGATTTCCTGTGGTGACGGGTCACCGCGGACCTCCAGGTAACCCTCGACGCCCCCGGTCAGGGAGAGTCCCACGATTGGCGGCGGCACAAAGGCAAATATGTTGGCTTCGGGAATGCCGAAGCCCATGCCCATGATCCGCCGGGTCAGGGAGAGGGCATCCTGCCCCGGCCCCGTCCGATCATCCCAGTCGGCCAGGTTGATAAACCCCATCCCCATGTTTGTACGCATGGCAAAATGAAACATATCGATGCCGGCTACGGACGCGAAATCCTGCACCTCGTCCATGCCCATGAGCATACCTGTGATCCGGTCACGGACCTGCTCCGTCCTGGAGAGCGCCGAAACCGGTGGCAACTGGTAAATCACCAGGGCAAGGCCCTGGTCTTCCTGGGGTACCAACCCCGGGGGAAGTCGGTCCACTGCATAATATGTTCCCCCGGCGATGCCGGCAAATAGCAGGCATCCGACAACGGCGTGGCGCAGCAGTTTCCCCACCCCCCAGACAAATGCATCGGTAAGCCTTTCAAAGGCCCGGTTGAACAGGACAAAAGGCTTCAGTGCCTTGTGACGCTGACGGTCCAGAAGCAGCGCACACATGGCCGGGGTCAGGGTCAGCGCCACAATACCGGAAACCACCACGGAAATAGCGATGGTCACGGCAAACTGGCGATAAAGCTCCCCGGTCATGCCGCCCAGAAACGCCACCGGCGCAAACACCGCCACAAGGACCAGGGAGGACGAGAGAACGGCGCCGGCCACCTGCTGCATGGTTTCAATGGACGCCTCCCTGGCCTTGAGCCCCTTTTCAGCCATGAGCCGGTCGACATTTTCCATAACGATAATGGCATTATCCACGACGATCCCGATGGATAGCACCAGGCCGAACAGGGTGAGCAGGTTCACGGAGAAGCCCAGGGCCAGCATCCCCACAAACGTGCCGATCAGTGACACCGGTATGGCAATCACTGGTATCAGGGTGGCTCTCAGGCGCTGCAAAAACAGGAAGGTCACCAGCACCACCAGGCCCACGGCCGCCATCAGGGTAACCAGCACCTCCCGGATGGAAACCTGGACGAATTCGGTCGAATCATAGGCAATGCGATAGGACATCCCCTCGGGAAATGACGGGGACAGGCGTTTGAAAGTATCATGGACGGATGCAGATGTTTCCAGTGCATTGGCACCGGGCTGCAGGTAAATGCCCATCGCAACCGCTGGCTGCCCATTATAAATCGTTGAAAAAGCGTAATTCTGGGACCCCAATTCCGCCCGGGCCACGTCACCCAGCCGAAGAATGTTTCCGCTGTCACCGGCGCGCAGGATGATTTCTTCAAATTCAGCCGGATCTGACAACTGCCCGGCGGTGGTGACGGTATAGGTGAAGGCAAGATCATCCGATGCGGGTTCAGCGCCAATCTGTCCGGCGGCATAATGGGCGCTCTGCTCGCGGATGGCTGTGGCCATTTCGGATGGGGTCACCCCAAAACGCGCCAGCTTGTCCGGCTCGAACCAGATCCGCATTGAATAATCCCGGGTACCGAAGAGGGCTGCATTCCCGATCCCGGGAAGACGCACCAACTCGTCAAGCACGTTCAGCAGGGCGTAATTTGCCATGAACAGGGCATCCCGACTGCTGTCCGGGGAAAACAGCACCGGCACCATCAGGATCGTCGTTGACCGGGCTTCGACCCGCACGCCGCGATCCCTGACCCCCTGGGGAAGGCGCGGCAGGGCCGCCTGTACCCGGTTGTTGACATTGATCGCGGCCTGGTCGGGGTCCGTGCCGATCTCAAAGGACACGTCAATCCTCAGGGAACCGGCGTCCGTGGATACGGACGACATGTAGATCATGTTGTCAACCCCGTTGATTTCCTTTTCCAGGGGGGCTGCCACGGATTCGGCCATGACTTCAGCGCTGGCGCCGGGGTATAAGGCCGATACCACGATCTGGGGAGGCACGACATCCGGATACTGCTCCACCGGCAGGACACGCAGGGCTGCGGTTCCGGCAATGATAATGACGATGGAAATCACCGACGCAAAAATCGGCCGGTCAATGAAAAAGCGCAGCATTACCTCGCCTCCTCTCCGGACGGACCGCCCTCAGGCGCCGGAACCGAAACCTTCATCCCGTCCCGCAACGCCACGTGGCCGCTGACAACGACCCTTTCGCCGGCTTCAAGCCCTTCGACTACAGCCTGCCGGCCATTGATGACCGGCCCTATCCGAACCGTGCGGGCATGGGCGATGTCATCGTCATCCACCACAAAAATACGAAAACCCTCACGATCCCGGCTAACAGCAGACTCGGGAATAAAAAACACGTCCGCCAATTCTTCCAGCCGTATCCGGATGCGAACGAACTGCCCGGGCACCAGCATTTTTTGAGGATTCGGGAATACGGCACGGGCCATGACGGTGCCCGTGTCCGGATCAATGGTGCTTGCCGTGAAGTCGATCTCTCCTTTTTGATCATATTCCGTGCCGTCCGGCAGGATAAGCGTCGCCTCACAGTGATGCGCCTTGCCGTCAGGGCAGGCAAGGCCTTCACGGGCGGTACGCTGAAGAATGGCATCTTTTTCCGGGAGCGCAAAACGCACGTGGACGGGATCCTGCCGGGTTATGGTGGTCAGCAGCTGACCGGCTTCAATCAGGTTCCCCTCTGAAAGGGATTCCATACCCGTAACCCCTGCCAGGGGGGCCTGAACCTTTGTATAACGAAGATTGCGGCGGGCATCGGCCGTGACCGCATCCGCTAAAGCCATGCGGGCTTGTGCCAACGCGTAATCCGTTTCCGCCTGGTCATGATCCCGTTCACTGACCAGTTCCTGGGCATGCAAACTGGAATACCGGGACCACTGCCTTTCCGCATGGCGATAGTACGCGCGTGCGACGGCAAGTTCGGCCTCTGCCCGTTGAAATGCGATTTCAAATGGTTCAGGGTCAATTTCAAACAAAACATCATCTTTTTCGACCGCCGCCCCCTCTTCATGTTGCCTTTTCTCGAGGATGCCGGGCACCCGGGCACGCACCTGGACCTGCCTGGAGCCATGAATGCGGGCGGGATAATCCCGGTAAACAACTGTATCGGAAGGCGCCACGGGAACGACGACCACCGGGGGGGGCGGCATCTGTCGGGCAAAGATATCGACCGGCCGGTCGAATGCAACCAAAAGCACACACATCAAAAGGGACAGAACGACCCCCTTTACCTGAAACGTATACAACAAACCTGATATTCCCATGCATCCCTCCGGTGAACATGATGGCACAAGGTCGCCCTCCAGGAGCCCCTTGCCTACAAGCTATCTCAAAATAATCTAACACCCTCTGGCGGCGTTGTGAGGCTCTTCAAAATGCTCA
>SLGU01000072.1 GCA_007136525.1 Desulfobacteraceae bacterium
AGGACCGCGGCAAAAACAACAAATTTATTGGCTTGCATTGACTTTTCCTTTGTGTATTCCCATCTGCAGCAGCGGCAGCAGGTTGTGCTGCTTTGAATCGATGATGTATTTTTCCTCCAGGCCGGGCAGCACCGTCTCCATCATTTCCAGGTAGAGCCGGCTTCGCGTCACGTCCCTGGCAAGCACGTACGCCTCGTACTGCGCCGTAAACCGAGACGCATCACCGGTTGCCCGGTTGATCCGCTCGGCGGCGTATCCCCTTGCCGCCTCGATGGTCTTCTGGGCCTCGCCGCGTGCCTGGGGGATCACCCGGTTATACTCCTGCCGGGCGCGATATATCACCTCTTCCTTTTTCTGAACAGCCCGGTTGACCTCGTTGAAAGAATCCTGGACAGGCGCCGGCACGTTGGTGTTTCCCAGCTCAACCGTCACAATAAGGATGCCCGTTTCCGCCTCGTCCAGGTCCGACTGGAGCTTCTTGTGGGAATCCCCGGCGATTTCATGGCGTTTGCTGATAACCTCGTTGATGCTGCGATCCCCGACCACAAGCCGCATGGAGGCTTCCGCCATATCCCGGATCAGGCTCTGGACATCGGCCACGTTGAACAGGTAATTGTAGGGGTCCCGTATCCTGTACTGAACGATCCACGGCACAACGCCCACATTAAGGTCTCCCGTGAGCATGAGTGCCACATCCATGCTCTCATGGACAAGGCTTCTCCTGGCGTCCGCGTCGGTTTCAAAGCCGAACGTTTCCGTAAAAATCCGGCCGGTTTTGACATTTGTGACGCTTTCGATGCCGGCAGGCAGTTTAAAATGCAGCCCCGGCGGGGTCTGCCGCTCAAACTTGCCAAACCGTTGGATCATGCCGACTGCATTGGTCTCCACCGTGTAGACCATGGTCGATCCGACAAACACCAGGACACCGATGACGAGGATCAGAATCCAAGTCGGTCCGAAATTAAATTTTTTCAACTTGTCGATGACGTCATCGATACCCGGGGGCTGCGGAATACCACCGCCGCCGCCGCTGTTTCCCGTGCCGCTGCCGCGGCTTCGCTCCTTTTGCCGTTGCTGGAGCTTTTCCCAATCCCAATTCATTCAACTTATCTCCCTGATGATGATAGTGCCGGCGGAACCCCGCACGGCAATTGCTGCCTTATTCCCCTGCCCGCTTATATGACGATTCACCGTGCAACCATTGTGGACAATGATGATCATCGGGGCGCCATACAGTGATACCGCATCGACAAAACAGGCTCTTGGAGCATTCCGGGGCAGGCGCAAATAGCTTCCATAAAAAACCATTATGGATTTTTGCGTCGAAGTACTGTATTTACCTAAGCATATAATTGAAGTCAAGGAATTTAAGACGCCTCCGGCACACGCGCCGGTCGGCCCGTTTTCTGGAACAGGCAGGCCTTGCCGTGAAGAACCCCCAAACAAAAAGAAACATTGACGATGGCTGACAACCGACGGCGGAAAGGCAACTATGCCCACATATCAGAGATGCTGTCAGGGATTATCAACAGCATCCGCCGGGAAGCCCCCACGGACCTCTCAAGAATCCGGGATGAATGGGATCGGGTCGTGGACCCCGCCATTGCCCCCTTTGCCAGGCCGGAAGCGCTGAGAAACGAGACCCTTCTGGTCAAGGTGGCAAGCGCAGCAGTGATCCACCGGCTCAGGTTCATGACCCCCGATCTCATCGCTGAGATCAACCGGAACATGGGGGAAGACCGCATCACCGAAATCCGTTACACAACCGGCACTCTCTGACCCTGCCATGGCCCTATGGATGACCTGACCACAGAATCGCTTTTCAACGGCCGAATCACACTCCGCCAGCCCGCATCGGGATACCGTTATGCCATCGATGCGGTCATCCTGGCCCACGCGGCCGCATTGAAACCGGTCGACCGCGCCTGCGACATCGGCACGGGCTGCGGGATCATCCCCCTGGTCATGGCATACCGGAACCCCGCGATTGAGGAAATCATCGGCATCGAAATCCAGCCGCGCCTGGCGGAAATTGCCGGTTCAAATGTATTGCACAACCGGATGGAACGCCGCATCCGGATCATCTGCAATGATGCGAAAATCCTGACGCCCGAAGACACAAAAGGCAAAATCGACCTGATCGTCTGCAATCCGCCCCACCACAAGCCGGACGCGGCACGCATCAACCCTGCTTCTGAAAAAGCCCTGGCCCGGCATGAAATCGCTCTAAATTTGGACGACCTGCTATCCGCCGCTATCCGCCTGCTGGTTCCCGATGGCCGGCTGATGATGATTTACCCGGCATCCCGAATTGCGGATGTGCTGTCCCGCATGCGTGGGCATGGGATCGAGCCCAAGGCGCTCCGCTTTGTTCACACGGCCATGGGAAAGGACGCCAAGCGGGTCATCGTGGAAGGGGTACCGGGCGGCGGCCCGGGCACTACCGTATCGAATCCCCTGTTTATAAGCGATGATAAGGGACGGTATACGACTGAACTGGCGGCCATGTTTTCGGCGTGATTCCCCGCTGCCGCTGCAAAACGGTAAAAATCTGTTTGACATGGGGGCGCAAACTGAATAATCTGCCAGACTTGACAGACCGATGGAAACGGCCCGTATTTTGACGGATAAACACCCCGCACCAAGAAGACATCTGAGCAAAGCGCATCTGCATGGAGAGGTGGCCGAGAGGCTGAAGGCACCGCTCTCGAAAAGCGGCATCCCTTAACGGGGATCGTGGGTTCGAATCCCACCCTC
>SLGU01000179.1 GCA_007136525.1 Desulfobacteraceae bacterium
CACCGGTTGTTTTCACGGCGAAACAATCCGCCGCGTACTCGTTTTTCCTTGAAATAGCCTGAAAAAAAAGGCTGATCACCATGTCTATGGGCGAATACAGAATGACAAAAAACACCAGCCCCGCATACACCGAAACATCATCCAGGAAAAACGCCTCCGCCAGCATGGGGGATGAAATAAAAATGGAAAGCAGGTAGAACAGAAGGCCTGCCTGGGCTGCTGCCGCCGCCAGCATCCACGGGATGTGCCGCTTCTTGTAATGCCCCATCTCGTGGGCCAGCACGGCAACCAGTTCATCCACCGTGTGATTGTCCACCAAAGTGTCGTATAACACGATTTTCCGGTGCCGCCCGAACCCCGCAAAAAAAGCATTCGCTTTTCCCGAACGCCTGGACCCGTCCATGACGTATATGTTCTTTACGGGGAAGCGGATTTTTTGTGCATAATCTAAAATAGCGGACTTCAGTGGTCCCGGGGCAAGGGGTTCAAAGCGGTTGAACAGCGGCATGATCCACGTGGGCACCACCAACTGCATCACCAGCATGAAAAGCACCATCGCAACCCAGCAATACAGCCAGGCAAGCCCGCCGGCATAAACAAAAAAAGCAAGGATGCCCGAGATCAGCGCGCCGCCGATCACCAGGGCAAGCAGGAACTTCTTGACCAGATCAGCCGCAAAGACTGCCGGCGTGGTCTTGTTGAACCCGAACCGGGATTCGATGACAAAGGTGGCATATACGGAAAAAGGAAGCGCGAGAACGGCCTTTGCAAAAGCCAAAACACCGATAAATACAATGCCACGGACCACCACGCCATCAGCGATCCCGCGCACCCAGGCGTCGAGCACGGCAAAGCCGCCGATAAACCAGAACGCCAGAAACGCCAGCAGGCTGAATGCCGTGGCAATCCATTTGAACCGTGTATTGACCCGGGCATATTCCAGGGACAAGCGGTATCGGTCCGCGTCAAAAAAACCTTCAAAGGACTCTGGCAGGCGCGTTTCCGCCCGTCGCAGGTTCAAAACATCAGCCGCCGTGTTCACAGCGGCATCGACAATCAAGGCGGCCAGGATGATCCATGCAACCAGGTTGAGATCCATCATTTTTCCTGTTTTTCCGTCTTTCGGCGCAGGTGCTGGCAGCCGACCGGGATGGGCGGGGCGGGCGGCCGGTTCAGCCCCCGCGAATGCCGGGGTCGCTCATTTGGAATATTTTCGAAAAAGCGGCGATAATCGCAGCCGGGTCATTTGCGCCGCCGGCGGTCCTTTTTCCCAGGTTGTGCCGGACATTGAAAAAACGCTTTTTCTGCAGAGGGGTAAGTGCGCCTATCATTTCCAGGTTGTCTCCGCTGTAGATGGGGCTTGAATTCTGAATCTCGTCAAACGCCTCACCGATCAAGGCTCTTGCCGTATCAGCGTCCATGGAAAAATGCCGCCAGGAATCCATATAACCGGACAACCGGTATTTTTCCCTTTGGGAGGGCTCGTAAACGGGGCTCAGCGGCGCCAGCAGAAAAGCGTACAAAGACCAGAAGAACAACCCGGTTTGGCCCAGCGCAGGTATACTTTCAATAAAATTCAGCGTTCTTTGAAACGATTCGTTTGTCTCCCCTGGAAAGCCAACCAGAAAACAGCAGGAGCAGTTTATGCCGTTTTGAAGAAGGTCTGTTATCACCCGGTAATACATGTCCGGATCTGCCCGCTTGTTCATGTTTTCCAAGACGGTTTTATCCGCGGACTCGATTCCCATCTGCACTTCAATGCAGCCGGCCTGTCGGAGCAGGCCCGGATCAGCACTCTCAAGGGTACTGGCCCGTATGAAACTCATCCAGTAAATATCCAGGTTTTCCCGGATCAGCGCCCGGCAGAAATCGTCTAAATCCTTTTTCCCCAGCCGGAAATTGTCGTCTACAAACCGGACATATTTTACCCCTCGCCCGACAAGGTCGGAAAGCTCGGATAGCAGCGCATCCATCGGCTTGATATGGGTATGCTTTGCTTCTTTTACAAAATTGCAGAATTCACAATGAAACGGGCAGCCCCTGCTCGCCTGGACATTCATCATGCCCCGTGAGAAAAACCGATCCGGAATCACGCGCCAGTCGATCATGATGTCGGTTTGGCACCCGGGCGCCTCCCGCCTTGGCGTAAAAACGTATCCCGTTTTATCCCAATAGGCGAGGTTGGGCAAATCGCGCACGCCCTTGGCATGCCGGATTCGGTCGAGGACTTCGGAAAGGACTGTTTTGCCATCGGGATCGACGATAAAAAGATCCACATCCGGGCGGTCTTCGCCGGTCAGGAACAGATAATCACCGGAGGGGCTGTCCGTGTCATAATCCCTGTCGCCGGCCCGCTGCATAAGCAGGTAGGACGAATATACAAAAGGCCCGCCGGCGACAATGAAGACGCCTCCCGCCAGCATCCGGATATCTTCCACCAGCCGGTGCAGCATGCGCTTATTGAGAATAAATGTCGTTGAAATGATGACGGCCTTGGGCCTCGCCCGGAGAAGCGCGATGAAACGCTCCCGCTCGGCATCATATGAATCGATCAGGTCCACGGCAAACCCTGCTTTGATCAGGTGGCTCATGAGGGCGATGCCGTTGAGTTTCGGCGCGCCGTGCCAGTTGAACGCGTTTTCGCCCTTGACCGGGTCAATGATTTTGCCGTTGTTTTCGATGTAATTGCGTATATTCTGGATGACGGCAGGCCGGCCGTCCACCTGCATCCGGTACGGACTGGATACCGAATAGG
>SLGU01000062.1 GCA_007136525.1 Desulfobacteraceae bacterium
AATCGCAGAACCCGGCGGAAAGATCCTGTATTCGAAAAACGCCGATGCCATGCTGGTGCCGGCCTCGATTCTGAAAATCGTTACGGCCCTGGTCGCATTTGAGCATTTAGGGCCGGATTACCGTTTTCCCACGGAATTTTATGTCGATGACGCCCGAAACCTGATCATCCGGGGGTACGGTGACCCGTACCTGATCTCTGAAACCGTGGCCATCATTGCCCGCCGACTTTCCGCTGAAATCAGGGCCATCAATGACATCGTCATAGACGGCGGCTATTTTGACCCCGTCATGATCCCAGGGGCGCGAACCGCTTCTGCAAGGGCCTATGATGCCCCGGTCGGCGCCGTGTGCGTCAATTTCAACACCGTATATTTTGAAACACAAAACGGCCGCATTGTCAGCGCCGAGCCGCAGACGCCCATGCTGCCAACGGCTTTGGCGCGTATTCGCGATCTAAAGATAACCGAAGGCCGTGTCATGCTCTCTTCGGACGGCAACCAGACAGCGCAATACGCAGGCGAATTGTTCCGTTATTTCCTGGAACACGAAGGCGTATCAGTGAGCGGAGGCGTGCGGGTCGCAAACGCGGATACCGGCAGCACAAGACTTTTATACCGGCACTACGCTGAAACCGATGTTTCCGGGCTGGTATCCCGCATGATGGAATTTTCAAACAATTTCATCGCCAACCAGCTTTTTCTCGCAGCCGGGGCAAGCGCGTTCGGTGCACCGGCCACCCTTGAAAAAGGGGTGCGGGCCGCCATGGATTATACCCGAAGACTGGGGATTGACCCTGCAGTGGTGGAAGGTTCCGGCATTTCCAGGAACAACCGGTGGACTGCAAAAATGATGATCACCATCCTTGATGAATTCGCGCCGCATTATGCCCTGCTGCAGAAAAACAACGGCCTTTATTACAAGACCGGCACCCTTGCAGGCATCCAGACCCGTGCAGGATACATCCCGGGAAAAGACGGAATGCGATACCCTTTCGTGGTCATCATCAACACATATGGAAGGCATGCAGACCCCGTTGTAAAGCGGATTGCAGGCAGGCTTTCGGCAGGGCCATAGGCGCCCGGCATTGACATTGCAGGGCTTGCGGTTTACAGGCCGGGCTCTTCGCCACTGGTGATATATGCGTAGGCGTTGTGATTGTGGATGGATTCGAAATTCTCGACGCTCACGTCAAACCAGGTGATATTCTTGTCCGCCTTCAAGGCCACGGCAATATCGCGGACGATGTCTTCCACGAACTTGGGGTTGGAAAACCCTTTTTCCGTGACGTACTTTTCATCAGCCCGCTTCAGCACCGAGTACACGTCGCAGGAGGCGGCGCTTTCAACCAGTTCGATCATGTCTTCGATCCAGATGAAACGCTTGAACCGGGTCCTCAAGTGAACCATGCCCCGCTGGTTATGCGCCCCGGAGACACTGATTTCCCTTGAGCAGGGACAAACCGATGAAATGGGGACGCTCACCTCCGAGACCAGGTCCAGCTTGCTGGAGTTCACAGACCCCACAAGCCGGCAGGTATAGTCCATGAGACCCGCACAATGGGAAACCGGGGCCTTTTTTTCAATAAAAAACGGAAATGTCACCTCGATATGCGCGGACCTGGCATCCAGATGGGACTTCATCTGATTGAGGATGTCTGAGAAAGTTTTCAGGGACAACTCTGGGCGGAACAGGTGCAGCAGCTCCACGAAACGGCTCATGTGCGTTCCCTTGCATTCATGGGGCAGGTCCACGTACATGTTGATGCATGCAACGGTATGCTGCTTGCCATTTTCCCTGTCGAGCACCGTGACCGGGTAGCGCAGGTTTTTGATGCCGACCTTGTTGATGGCCATGTTGCGGTTGTCGGGCTGGCTCTGCACATCCTTTATGAAGCTTGCGTCAAAGACTTTTTCAAGCCTGAATTCAGCCGCATCATTCGGCCCGTTTTCACCGTCAAGAGGCTTTTTAAAAAGCGTATCTTTCATTTCAGCATATATTCCATGTTTACATGGCTCAAAGAGCGGAAGATATTATCCTTGATTTTCTTGTTGCCCCTGTAAAGCCGGTCCAGAAAGGCCTTGATTTCCTTTCGCCTGGAATTGGTGTTCGAGGGACAGGGGTTGATGAATTCGGGCAGATTCAATTCCTGCACGAAACGCGAGATCCGATGTTCATCAACAAAAGCAAGCGGCCGGATGATGGTAAACAATCCCTCAAACATCGGCTGCGCCGGAACCATCGTCCCCATGGTACCCGTATGGCACATGTTGATAAAAAGGGTTTCTATAATATCGTCTTTGTGGTGCCCCAGGGCAATCTTGTTGCACCCCTTCTCCCGTGCGATTTCAAACATCCGGCGCCTGCGTTTTCTTGAACACAGGAAGCATGGATTTTCACGATTTGCATCGCTGTGCGCGTATGGGCCGTAATCTGTTTTTTCAACCCTCAGGTCATGGCCCTGCAAGCGGCACCATTGCACCAATTCCTCTGCAAACCCGCCTTCAAATCCGGGATCCACATAAACAGGATAAATACGATAGGTCACCGGAATCCGTGAAAGCCTTTCCTGAAGAACCCAGAGCAGGCAGAGGCTGTCCTTTCCCCCTGAAACGCCCACTAGGATGCGGTCGCCGTCGGCAATCATATCATAATGATGCAGCGCCCGCCCCACGTCATGGTTGATGGCTTTGTAACTGTTGGACGTCTTAATCAATGATCTATGAGCCTAAGCCGTATCAGGCA
>SLGU01000077.1 GCA_007136525.1 Desulfobacteraceae bacterium
CCGTCCATAAGATGTTGTCGTGGGTGATCATGACCCCCTTGGGGTTGCCGGTGGTCCCGGACGTATAGATCAATGTGCAGCAGTCATCGGGTTTCTGGGCCTTGATCCGTTCGTTGAGCACATCTTCGGGTGTTTTCTGGGCGATTTTGGACAATTCCGACCAGGAATAGACTTTCTCATCGGGGTCCGAGCCGTTCATCAAGACGATGGCCTTCAGGTCCGGCAGGTCATCTCTCACGGCCTTGAACTTGGCGAGCTGCTCCGCGTTTTCCACCACTGCAATGTTGGCTTCGCTGTGGGAGGCGATGTACTGGCACTGCTCGGGGCTGTTGGTGGTGTAAATGCCGCCCGGCACCGCACCCGCGAAGATGGCGCCCATGTTGCTGATAAACCATTGGGGGCAGTTGTTCCCCAGAATGCTGACCGCCTTTCCCTGCTCGAGGCCCAGTGCAATGAACGCCCGGGCGGCTGTTCTTACCTGATCATAATATTCGCCCCATGTCATGGCCTGCCACTGACCGTTGATTTTCATATTGAGGGCCACCTTGTTCCGGTGTTTCTCAGCAGTGTCCTTCATGACCTCCATGATCGTTTTTTTCATAAAGCCTCCTTTGAAGTTATTATTGACCAGTAAAGCGTGACCGGCAAGCAGTCGGCAAAAGTACACTGTTCATTTCGCCAATGAGCGTTTTTTCGCATGAAAAACAAATATGATTTGAAACAATGATTCATTTTTATACCAAATGGTGCCTGATTCCGGGAAAATGGATTTTTTGAAAATAGTGCGGATTTTTTATCCTATACCATTATTTCAATAAATGTAAAAGAAAAAGTACAGTGAATCAATCGAACATCCGAAGTTATTCTACGTATATCACCGCGGGAATCCCCGGAGGGATATGGAATGCGGCCGGTGGTATTTTATGCGGCTGCATCGATCATCCCCGGAGGGGATATGGAATATAGCCGGTGGTTTCAACCACCGGTAAAGGGAATACGTAACAAAACCCCAGAGCCCTGAAGGGGCGACATTCAATTTGTGTCGTCCCTTCAGGACTCCAATGCTAACGATAACGCAATACCGGTGGTTGAAACCACCGGCTATGTTCTCATGCCCCTCCGGGGCATCACCACCACCGTCGACCCAACCGCCGTCGACCCAACCGCCGTCGATCCAACCGCCGTTGATCCAACCGCCGTTGATCCAACCACCGTTGATCCAACCACCGTTGATCCAACCACCGTCGATCCAAATTGACATACGCGTCAATTCGTGCCATATATGACCCCTGTTTTCACCACTTTCTTTTCTTAACACTATAAATCGCTTATGCCGTGAACCCACTTTCACACATACGCAATCAGAAATCCAAGGGGCGGAAAATCATTGCCTGTTTTCCCCTGTATCCGCCATTGGCCCTGTTTCATGCCATGGGGCTGGTGCCGGTTGTCCCGTGGGGCCTGAGGGCGCATGTTTCCGGGACGCAAACGGCCGATGGGCATCTGCCCCCCTACACCTGCTCGGTGGCCCGGCATATGGCCGAATTTCTTCTCGGCGAAGGGCAAGACCTCATTGATGGGATTTTCATGTACAATGCCTGTGACACCCTCAGAAACCTGCCCGAAATCATCATTGACGAAATGGCCGCAGCCAAGCGGGACGTGCCTTTTTTTCACATGCACCTGCCCATGACCAGCCGGGACCGGACCGATTCATCCGGATATTTTAACACGGAAATTTCCGCCCTTGTGACAGCCCTGTCCGACCATTTCGGCATTGATTTTTCGCCCGAACGGTTTGCAGCGTCCGCTGTCCTGTATGGGTATATGCGGCGCCTGGCCCTTAAGGCAGGAAAGCGGGTGAGCGCCGGAAGTCTGAAATTTTCCGATTTTGCAGCGGTGATGCAGGCAGGGGCGTTCATGCCCGTGGAAGACCATATCGAGGCGCTGTCGGCGCTGACGGGCCCCGGCGGAAACGCTCCCCCTGGGCCGGCGCAAGCATCGGGTCACGGTGCCGACGTTCTGATCAGTGGCATTCTGCCGCCCCCGGCATCGGTGATGGCATCCCTGGAATCGGCCGGCCTCAGAATCGTGGCCGACGACATCGCATCCCTTTACCGCTCATACGCGGTAATGCCGGATCCGGATCCGGATCCCGTAATCTACTATCGTGCCTTCTACGACGACCATTATCCCTGCCCCACACTGCTTTACACGGCTGACCGGCGGGTTGATGCGCTGGTTGAGCGGGCTGTGCGGAAAAACGTCCGGGGCGTGATTTTCATCGGGGAAAAATTCTGCGAATACGAATATTTCGAATTTCCGTTTTTGAGGAAAAAACTGGCTGAAAAGGGGATTTATACCCTTGAGATCGAGATATCCATTGAAGACGGGGCCCATACGGGCGCCCATGATTCGCGGATCGCGGCATTTGCGGAAATGATCCGGCAATGATATCCCGATAACGTATAGATTGTGGAGAGGACCATGGGGGGCGACTGTCATGGCATCATTTAAAAAAACCGAGGCCGGCCGTAACCTGAGCATGGTCGTCCGGGACGCGTACATGAACCTGCACGAGCGGGCATCAAAAGGGGCCTTTGTGATCTGGATCGCCATCAACGTGCCGGCTGAAATTTTTCTGGGCTTTGACAACGTGGTTTACGGGGTCCCGGAAAGCCACGCGGCCTTGAATGCAGCCAAGGGGATCGGGGCGCTGCAATGCGAAAAGGCCGAGC
>SLGU01000002.1 GCA_007136525.1 Desulfobacteraceae bacterium
CCCCCCCCGGCCGACGGAGCAATGCCGCGCCTTACACATAAATTCTGCTGACCCGGCTGGATACGCTGGTGAGCACATCATAGGTGATTGTTGATGCCTGATCGGCAAACCAGTCTGCCGAAAGAACACCGGCACCGGGCTTCCCGAATATCGTGACCTCGTCTCCGACGGCAACATCCGGAATACGCCCCACATCCAGCATGGTTGCATCCATGCACACGCGCCCGATCACCGGGGCGAGCGCTCCCCGAACCGTCATTTTGCCCCTGGAAGACAGGAGACGGGAAAACCCGTCCGCATATCCGACGGCCACAGTAGCGATGACGGTTTCATTTTCGGTCCGGGCGGTCGCCCCGTAAGAAACCGGAAAACCCGGCCCCACCGTTTTCAAATGCACGATGCGGGACTTCAATGTCATGACGGGATCCAGTCCGACTGTATCCCGGTTGACGTACCCTGAAGGGTAGTAGCCATATAACGAAATACCCGCGCGCACCATGTCCAGATGTGTTTCCGGCATATCGATAACGGCCGCCGAATTCGCCGCATGGCGCACTTTAAAGCGAACCCCCCTTTCTGCAAGGCGATTCATGAGCGTGTCAAACAAGGCCAACTGGTTTACTGTCATGGATTTATCGGCCTCATCAGCAGCCGCAAAATGGGTATAGATCCCTTCGCAATGAAGTCCTTCAAGCCCGTAAATAGCGCAAATCTCATCAACAACGCCGGTACCCGGATCCCTTAAATTTCCCTTACGGCCGGCAACGATGCCAAGCCGCCCCATGCCGGTATCGATTTTGACATGCACGCTTATTCGGCACCCCATGACACGCGCCCTTTCGGACAAGCCAGCGGCGTCCTCATAGGAACAGACCGTCTGGGTCAAGCCATGCTCAATAATTCGCCCCGCCTGGGAGGGTCGGGTCTTCCCGAAAATCAGCACGGGTGCGTCAATACCGGCGTGCCGCAGTTCAATGGCTTCCCCTATCCTCGCCACGCCAAGGGCATCAGCCCCGGCCGCAACGGCCCGCTTTGATATTTCTGTTGCACCGTGACCATAGGCATTGGCCTTGACCACTGCCATGAAACCTGTCCTGCCTGCCAGAAGGCGCTTCAACCCCTTTATATTCCCGGCCAGGGCGTTCAAATCGATTTCGGCCCACACATCATAAGGAATCATCATTATTCCAAACTTTTATGATTTACACCGGCAGCCGGCGCATAGCCGGCCGTATTTCTGTCAACACTTCGATACTGTATGGCCTCAAGGACGTGGGCCGACGCCATCCGGGCCTGCCCATCCAGATCCGCTATGGTTCTGGCAATCTTAAGAATCCGGTGATAGGCCCTTGCTGAAAGCCCCAACCTGTCCATGGCGGTTTCCAGTATCCGGGAAGATGCACTGTCAAGGGTGCAATGCCGGCGTATATGCCGGCTGCTCATTTGCGCATTGGTATATATTTTCAAACGCGCAAACCGTTCGGCCTGTATCGCTCTGGCTTTTGAGACCCGCTTTCTGATTGCCACGGACGATTCTGCCGGTTTCATACTGGACATTTCCCGGTAACTGACGTTCGGCACTTCCACATGCAGGTCAATCCGATCCATCAACGGACCGGACATCCGGTTCCTGTATTGCTGAATCTGGGCAGACGTGCAGCGGCACGG
This sequence comes from Desulfobacteraceae bacterium, assembly GCA_007136525.1. Next base: position 1,669 of record SLGU01000002.1, read on the forward strand.
ATGCCTCTCATCCGTCAAATAACCGCAGGGGCAGGGATTCAGCGCAGCGATAAGCATGAAGCCCGCAGGATAGGTAATACTCGTTAAAGCCCTGGAAATCGTCACTTCCCGATCCTCCAGCGGCTGGCGCAGAACTTCCAGTACGCTTTTTCTGAATTCCGGCAGCTCATCGAGAAACAATACGCCGTTATGGGCCAGGCTGACCTCCCCCGGCCGGGGATTGCTGCCGCCGCCGATGAGCCCCGCATTGGAGATGGTATGATGCGGCGCACGGAATGGGCGCTGTGATATCATGGCCCGTCCCTTGGGCAGCAGGCCGGCTACGCTGTAGATCTTTGTGGTTTCTATGGCCTCATCGAATGAAAGGGGCGGAATGATACCCGCAAAACGCTTCGCCAGCATGGTTTTCCCGGATCCTGGCGGTCCGGTCATCAGCATGTTGTGCCCCCCGGCGGCAGCCACTTCGAGGGCGCGCTTGACATGCCCCTGTCCGGACACTTCCGAAAAATTGACTTCCGGCTCCTCGTCAGGCTTGAATTCAACAGCCGCCCGGCTTTCTTCGCATTCAACAGATCTTTCACCCCGCAAGAAATCTACGGCTTCGGCCAGGGTGGACACCGGGTATACATCCAGTTGCGCCACCACCGCCGCCTCGCAGGCATTTTCCCGCGGCACCATGATACCCGAAAACCCCGCCGTTTTTGCAGCCAGCGCCATGGACAGGGCTCCCGTCACCGGCTTGATGCGGCCGTCCAGGGCCAACTCACCCAGTGTAACATATTGACCGGCGGCCGTCTCCGGAAAAACACCGCCTGCCGCCAGTATACCCAGGGCAATGGGCAGGTCAAAACCGGTTCCACCCTTCCGGATATGGGCGGGCGCCAAGTTCACGGTGATACGGTCATCCGGAAAATCATACCCGCAATTGGTGATAGCCGATTTAACGCGCTCCCGGCTTTCCCTCACGGATGCCTCCGGCAGGCCGACGGTTGTAAAAGCGGGCAGTCCATGGGCGATATCGACCTCGACTTCCATCAGAAGCCCGTCAATTCCGA
>SLGU01000332.1 GCA_007136525.1 Desulfobacteraceae bacterium
TGGGGAGCGCCATTGCCATGAACAAGCTGGTTTCCAAGTTTTTCTATGAAAAGGCGGGCATTCCCGTGCCCGATTATGTCGCAGTTGAAAATCCCGGGCAGGCGGATGCGGACGCGTGCATCGGGCGCCTGGGGCTTCCCCTGGTGGTCAAGCCCGCCTCCGGCGGCTCGAGCCTCGGCATGAGCATCGTTCGCAGCCGGGATGCCTTTTCAGCGGCCCTGGCGACCGCATTTTCCTATGATGACACTGTGATTGCGGAGCAGTACCTGGCCGGCACGGAAATAACGGGCGGGGTTATTGGAAATGCCCATCCGCAGGCGCTGCCCATCGTGGAAATCATACCCAAAAACGGCTATGAATTTTTCGATTACAAGGCCAAGTACACGCCTGGCGAAACCCTTGAAATCTGCCCGGCCCGAATTGACGAGGCGCTTTCCCAGAAAGCCCGCGCGCTTGCCCTTGCCGCGCACAAGGCCCTTTTTTGCAGCGGGTGCAGCCGTACGGACATGATCATCCATGACAACCGGATTTACGTCCTGGAAACCAACACCATCCCCGGCATGACCGAAAACAGCCTCTTGCCGTTGGCTGCGGCCGGAGCGGGAATGTCTTATTCGCAGCTTCTCGACAGGCTTATTGATCTGGCCATGGAGAAGAAGCCGGTTTCAGGTGAAACGCCCTGAAGCACCCGGCAGAAGCATTTGATAACAGATAATAAAGGAGCGTGCAGTTCGATGAAAGTATTGATTGTTGGCAGCGGCGGCCGTGAGCATGCACTGGCCTGGAAAATTTCCAGAAGCCCTGATGTGGAAACGTTGTACTGTGCGCCCGGCAATGCCGGCATTGCGGCGCTGGCCGAATGCATTGCCATAGATGCAAGCGACATCGTGGCATTAAAGGATTTCGCGCTGGAAAAACAGGTTGACCTGACCGTGGTCGGACCCGAGCAGCCCCTGGTGTCAGGCATCGTGGATGTCTTTGAAAAGTCCGGGCTCAAGGTGTTCGGGCCGCGGAAAGCGGCTGCGCAGCTCGAGGGGAGCAAGTCTTTCGCAAAACAGCTGATGCTCAAGTACAACATCCCCACCGCAGCCGGGCGGACCTTCAACAGTTACGCGCAAGCCGTTTCATATATAAAAACGATGGATTTCCCCCTTGTTGTCAAGGCGGACGGGCTGGCCGCCGGCAAGGGGGTCATTGTCTGCCACACGCATGACGAGGCCGAAGCGGCCCTGGACAGGATCATGCGGCAGCACGTGTTCGGCGAAGCCGGTGCGACCGTGTTGATCGAGGAATACCTGGACGGCGAGGAAGCCTCATTTATCGCGTTTACCGATGGCAAAACCGTGCTTCCCCTGCCCGCCTCCCAGGATCACAAAGCCGTATATGCCGGCGACAAGGGGCCCAACACAGGGGGCATGGGGGCGATATCGCCGGCGCCGGTGGTCGATATCGTAATGCGCAGAAAGATCATGGAAAAGGTCATGCTTCCCACGGTAAAGGCCATGGCTGCGGAAAAAATCCCGTACAAGGGTGTTTTGTATGCCGGGCTGATGATCTCCGGGGACAAGGTAAAGGTCGTCGAGTTCAACTGCCGCTTTGGAGACCCGGAAACACAGCCGATACTCATGCGCACGCGAAACGACATTGTCCCCCTGATACAGGCGTCAATCGACGGCGGCCTTGAGCACTATTCGGTGGATATCGACGGGCGCGCCGCCGCCTGCGTGGTCATGGCAGCAGAGGGATACCCGGAAAAATACGACAAGGGTATGCCCATCAGGGGGCTGGATCAAGTGCCCCTGTCCGACGACAGGGCTGTTTTTCACTCGGGAACCGCTGAAAAGGAAGGGGTCGTGGTTTCATCGGGCGGACGGGTTCTGGGCGTGACAGCCATGGGGGAAACCCTTGAAAATGCGGTTTCACGCGCCTACGAGGCGGTATCGGCCATTTCCTTTGACAATGCATATCACCGGCCGGATATCGGCCACAGGGCCATCGAACGGTTGAAAAAGCCGCCGCTGGTGGGCATCGTCATGGGGTCGGACTCGGACCTGTCCGTGATGACGGCTGCAGGCGATACGCTTCTCCAGTTCGGCATCTCCTATGAAATGATCGTGTGCTCCGCCCACCGGACGCCTGCGGAGGCATCGGTCTTTGCTAAAGGCGCACGGGCGCGGGGAATGAAAATCATCATTGCCGGCGCCGGCCATGCCGCTCATCTTGCCGGTGCCATGGCCGCGCATTCATCGCTTCCCATTATCGGCGTACCCATTGATTCATCCGCTTTGAGCGGCTTTGACGCGCTGCTGTCCACGGTGCAGATGCCGCCGGGCATTCCGGTTGCCACCATGGCCGTGGGTAAGCCGGGGGCAAAGAATGCCGCGGTCTTTGCAGCGCAGATCCTGTCCGTATCCGATCCGGAGATGGCAAAGAAGGTCGATGATTACAAGGCAAAAATGGCGGCCGAAGTAAACCGGAAGGCAAAAGGCTTTGCCGGTTGAAAACCACCTGCATATCGATCCTGTAAACCCCGATCCAGGGGCAATGCACCGGGCTGCAGATATTATCCGTTCCGGCGGCGTGTTGATTTATCCGACCAGCATGCTTTACGGCCTTGGGGTGGACGCTTTCAACCCGAAAGCCGTGGACAGGGTGTTTTCCATAAAACGGCGTGCCGCCACAAAGCCTGTTTCCATCCTGATCAA
>SLGU01000170.1 GCA_007136525.1 Desulfobacteraceae bacterium
CTGTTTTCTTGTTCTTTTTTTGGCTTACGCACCCCTGGCAGGGGCTGAGCCTGATGCAGACACCCCGTTTAAAGCCTACATTGACACTGTTTTTGAACAAAACGATCTGGAAATGGCGGTACTGATCCTGATCAATGAAAACAACATACCGGTTTCCGATGTCATTGCGCATGCCCGGGAAATGCGGTTCGGGTTTACCCGGATCATCGATGCACTGATTGACACGAACCGCTCCGTCGAGGAGGTGATGATCGCAGCCCTGCTGAACGGCGCGCCACCGAAGGCCCTGTTCGAATCTGAAAAAATCAGCGATGATTATGAATACACGCCGGAGCTGATCCTGGCCTTTCTGGTTGCCGAGCTCCGGTTCATGACCCGCGAGGAGGAAGAGCGGGGGGAAGAAGATTACAACCGTGATACCCGGGATACAAACATTGAGGCCATCCTTCGGGTTTGCAAAAGCATGATGGATGATCTGGATTTTTCCCCATTGGAAATCATGTCCATTTTATGCGCGGCTGAGGCAGGGAATATGCTCATTGCCGAAGCTGCGGAACGCTTTGACGTTCCCCCGGCGGTAACCTTCAGGGCCTGCCCCAGGCACGCCGAGTACGGCCACGCCTACATCAGCCGGGAACTCCCCCAGAAAGCCTATATTGTCATCGGGGTCGACCACATGACCTTAGACGACGATGCCGGCAGGGGAAAAGGGGTCATCAGCCCGAAACTGCCATGACGGATTTCAAACAATCAACTTTCAGGCAAAGAGCTTATTGATGCTGAAAAAATTTTTTCTGCTGTGCTTGCTTGCTGCCGTCTTCACGCCGGACACCTGCCTGCCTTATGAGACACCTGAGACAACAATGCATCATGAGACAGACGGCGCGTTGCCGCCGGATGCACCTGAAGCGCCGGCATCCGATGAGGAAGCCCCTGAAGCGGGGGCTCCCAGGTTCGAGATGACCTATCATGCGGGCATGGGTAAAGTTGAGATGCCTTCCACGATCGCCTGGACCCTTCGCATCGAAAACACCGGGGACACGCCGCTGACCGGAATCTCCATAAACAGCCGGGTTCCGGAATCCTTTTCCGGCCCGGAAGCCGACGGCGACCAGGCGGCAATGCTGAATATCGGTGAAACATGGGTGTTTACGGGTGAATTTGCCGTCACCCAGGAAGTGATCGACAGAAACGGGGTGGATGACAATAATGTCATCGACGGAAACGGCTATATCGACAGCGCCATCACCGTTGTTTTTGCGGAAACAGACCCGCAGAATACCGCCGCGTCCGTTCAGGTGGTCCAGAACCCCGGGTTCACCGTGACCCAGCAGGCGGATATCCCCTCCATTAATAGGCCGGCAACCATCACCTACAGCATCACCATTGAAAACACGGGAAACCTGTCTTTGACCGATATCCGGATTTTTGCGCCGCTGCTGGTCGACCTCAAGGGCCCCGAAGGCGACATCAAAAACCCCGGCTCTCTGGATGTGGGTGAAGTATGGACCTATACCGGCGTCTTCAACGCCACGCAGGCAATCATCGACGGCAACGGGGTGGACACGTACAATGTTATTGATGGCAACGGCTATATCGACAGCACGGTGATCATATACTTCGCCGAAACGGACGCCCCGCAGACGGCCTACGCAACGGTTGGGACAACCCTGACCATTACCGGCGATATTTTTGAAAAAAAGTACCGGCACCTGCATGCGTTCGTTTCGCTCAAGCGGTCGTATACCACCAACTTTTACAGAACTGACAGAAATCCGGTATCCGTCTGGTCCACACACATCACCCCCGGCATCTGGGCGACCTATCCCGCCGAGATGAAGCGGAGCGTGGAAATCGTCACCGCAAAAGCTTCCCCCGGCGGGCTTGCCATTGACACCTTCAACCCGGTGGACTTCAAACGGTTTCAGGCGTATATGCTCTACAGCCCCCAGTTTCAAAGGTATCACGGCTTGAAAAGCAGGCCTTTCCAGGAACAGGGCACCGGGCCGGGCATCATCATAAATGAGGATATCGACGGGGTCGATGAACGCTTCAGCGGCGCTTCCCGGCGAAATGATTTAAACCGCACGACCCACCGGGTGGACGCCATGCTGCATTACCATTCCGGAAACAAACTGTCGGTGCGGGCCAAGGACCAGTATAAAATCAACTATGACCCCATTTCCGAGCGTTCATACTTCTCCCATGACAGATACCGGTCCAACATGTTATATATCGCCGGTACGCTCGACCCCACGCAGAGGATTCAACTCCGCCTGGACTACAACAATTTCCGCCTGGATTACCGCGACCGGATCAATAATGATGACGACCGGCGGGACCATGTCTATTCCGCCTACCTTTTTTTCCGGGCAACGCCAAAGACATCCTTGTTTCTGAACTATGACTACGCGGACATCAACTACAAAACATCTCCCCGGGACAGCTACGAGCACCGGTATTTCGGGGGTGTCCGCTGGGATATGACCGGGAAGTCCAGCGGGCAGGTCAAGGGCGGGTATGGTCGGAAGCGATGGGATGACCCGTCCGGGCCCGACATGGATGTCACCCTGTCGGACGCTTCCGCAAACAACTGGATCGCCGCCATACAGTTTGACCACAACCTTACAGCAAAAACCAACCTGACGCTCAACGCTTACCGGCGCTACGACGAGGTCCTCGAGCACCGGTATAATTACGGC
>SLGU01000229.1 GCA_007136525.1 Desulfobacteraceae bacterium
AAGCAGTTCGTCAGACGGAGGGCAGCGATGAGCCTGCCGCCGAAGAGGAAGAGGGTGCCGCGGACGCCGATGAGGTGGCCCTGGGTACGCGCGACAACCCGCTGCCGGTCGGAACCCGCATCGAGATGGGCGACTGGACGCTGGCGGTGACCGAGGTGACGTTGGACGCGGCCGAGCAGGTCATGGCAGAGAACGAGTTCAACGACCCGCCCGTCGAGGGACGGCAGTTCGTGCTGTTTGCCGTGGACGCGACCTATGAGGGGGAGGAGTCCGGGACGGCGTGGCTGGACTTCAGCTGGGCGATCGTCGGCTCCGCCGGCAACACCTTCGGTACCGCCATGGACGACTACTGCGGGGTCATTCCGAGCCCCCTCGACGACACAGGCGAGACGTTCCCCGGCGGCAATGTGTCCGGCAACGTCTGCGTCTCCGTCGACTCCGAGCAGGTCGACGGCGCCACGATCCGGATCGAGGAGAGCTTCTCCTTCGACGACACCCGGGCGTTCTACGCGCTCGACTGACCTGGGTCTTCGCGCCCGGTTCACGGCCGCCGTGGTGCTGGGGTGCTGGCCTGTCGGAGGGGCCCTCCTGGAGACCCGAGCTGTGCCCGCACCCTCCTGGAGGCAGACGTATTTGGCGGCCGATCCGGCTCTTCTGGGAGTCCACCGGGCCGCTGGGGTGACGATGGGGAGCTCCGTGGCTCCCTGGAGGCTCCTCAGGTGGCGGCCGTTTGCCGACTACCGGCTACCCGACGACGTGCGGCGCGGTCCGCCAGCCTCCATGGTGAGCTCGTACTTACCGTGACCGACGCGACGCAGATCGGGGTAGGTCACGGCATGGTTGGTCGGTGCATTGATGCACATAGCGCTGACGATATGGGTGCGGAGCGTTGACTCGGGGTAGCGAGTGCCTCGTCGCTCGAGTTCTGCGAGGATGTCGCGAGGAGCGAACGGAGTGAGCCCGCGGGAGGTCAGATCGCGCGCGACCTCGAGGATCTCCTGGCGTGCTGTCACGATCGTTCCCTCTGGGCTTGGCGTCGGCTCTCAGGCGTCGCCGACTCGAACGCGGTAGTTGTGCTCGGCATCCAAGGCGAGCTGCCGAATCGCTTCCAGGCGTTCCTGGAAGTCCTCAGCGGTCAATCGAACCCGGTAGTTGCTGAACCGCTTGTCGTAGGGCAGCACGTCGAACCCCAGCGCCTCATGCTCCTCTTGGCGGGCCTCGTCGTATGGCAGCTTGAACTCAGCGATCAGGTGGGCCCGGCGGGGTCGGGAGATCAGGAAGTTCTTCGCCACACCTGCTGACAGCAGGCCGATGTAGTGCTTGTTGTAGTTCAGCATGACATCCGGATCCGCCCGACGCGCCACTTCGGCCAGCCGCTCAGCGAGAGCGACCGTCGTGGAGCTGCCCTTGGTAACCCAGTAGGACCGGTCGGTTGGCTCGGCGGCATCATCCTCGTCCTCCGTGCCAAGCGTGACGTGGTCAAGCACCCTGGTGAAGACCAGGGTCCGCATCTCGCCAACCTCGAGGAGCTGGACCTGGATCGCGATGATCGGGATCTGTCCGTTCAACAGACTGATGACGTTGAAGAATCGGGCGGTGATGTCCTCGGCCACGATCACCGCGACATGCTCGTATTGTGGGTAGCGGCGTCGTTCGTGGTCCCAGTACTCGATGGTGCGGATGATGTGGGATTCGTCGGTCGGGCCGAGCTGCAACTCGACCTCGTAGCGGGTGTTGGTCTCAGGATCGTGCAGGAGCAGGTCGAGCCGCCCCCCGGCTGCCTGCCGCCGCTCCGAGTCCTTGACGTCGACCTCGCCGAGTCCGAGCAGCGTGGGATCTGCCAGCAGCTGCTCGTGAAGCCATCGTTCTGACACCGACGACTCCCGGCGCATGTCGATCCGACGGTGAGGCACGTAGTCCATCAGAGACCTTCCAGATCGAACTCAGGGATGACGCTCTTCCTCGGACGGCGTCACCCAACAGCTCCGCTGTCTACTCGTCGTCGCCGCGAAGGTCGTCGAACCCACCGTCAAGCAGGGCGGCGTTCTTCGCAATCACGTTGCCAGCACTTGCGCGCCACCAACTGACGCCGACGGCCGGCAGCGCAGCCTGAGTTCCATGAGCCTTGTCATGGAGCGCCCGAGCGTAGAGTTCGCCTTTCGCGGCCATCTCGTACAGCTTGGCATCAGCCTTGATTCGGGCGATCCGCTTGACATCACCGGCCATGTCGCGAACCAGCAGATAGTCGCGGTGATACGTCTTGCCCGACATCATCGCCAGGCGCTGTCCACACTCATCACAGCGAGCCATCGTCCACCCCGTCTATGCCTGGTCGAGTCTAGTCGCAGAGTGCTCGTTCGGGCCTGGCGTCGGGAGCCATCCCACCCCCGATACTGGGTACACCGTCTGTCCATGAGCGCTGCTCCGTTCCCTGGCTGCGGCCTCGAATACGAGCTCGCGGTCGTCCGCATGGGCTGGCCGGAGTTCGCCCAGCTGTTCCGGGTGCGGGCGCAGCCGAACGACTGGCGAGCTCAGGCTGCCGCGCTCTCGAAGTCGACATCCCTGCAGGCGGGCCAGTCCCCTCTTCATCGACAGTTCGGTATCCAGTTCCCCAGGCGGGTCGGCCAGGAACATCCCGACTGGACCAGCGCCCGCAGGCCTCAGCCCGCGAGTTGGTTCCCGAAGGCCTGCGCCTGCGGG
>SLGU01000150.1 GCA_007136525.1 Desulfobacteraceae bacterium
ATCAGTCCGTCCACCCGAAACCGTGTGATCCGCTCAGTGAGCATTTTCAGCCGCTCTTTATATTTCCCGAACATTCTCGGGCACACGGACCCGCCCAGGTAATGGGCGGCCAATGCCGCTTTCGGGTCACCCGTTTCGGGTATCTCGTCTCCTTCGTACCGGATCCCGAAACACAGGTTTTCCGACACCACAACGGCATTGCCCCTGTCCTCGATCAACTCGAACAGGTCGATTTCATCGCTTACGCTGCCCACCACCATGATCCTTTTCTTTCCGTCACTGAAGGATGTTTTGCGGCTTTTCAATTCCGACAGCCAGATTTCCAGATACCGGGTGTATTCATCCCGGGGCATGACCGTTCCGGCAACCGCCGCGGCAAATGCCTCGGTGCCCGATACCACCACATCCTCTTTTGCCCGCAGGCCTTCAAGCGCCCCCAGAAGACGTCGACCCTTGTTGAAAACCGATATGGCGGCCGCCAGTTTTTCATCCGTGATCTCGACCTTGAAGTGATCCTCGACGCTGTTGATCAGCAGCCGGAGCTCTTCCATGTACCAGTCAAGCCCGTGGTTTTCCGACTTGTGGGGCACATCGAAATAGTAGAAGTAACCGGGCACGATGCCCGCGTAATCCTCGCCGGCCTTTCGCCAGCATTCGTCCAGGCGCCGCATGCCGTCACATCCCGGCGTAATAATGGCCCCGTCCAGAAAGGAAAACTTTCCCTTGCCCGCCAGCTGCAGGATGCACTTGGGAAAGCTACAGATAAAAGGGCCGAAATAAGTGTCCCCCACATCCATGCCGTCGGTTTCAATGCCCCGCAGCCGCACCGGCAGAATGCCCGCGGCATAAAATATTTCAGCCGGGGTATAAGAGCAGGTGTAGCCGACAACGGGCCTGCCCGATGCCTTCCAGTCCATGATCGTTTTGCTGTCGACCCGGGTTGCTGCATCATAAAAAACTTCCATGGTTACACCTCCTCTGCCGCAAACAGGTGATGGAGCGCATCTCTTGCCTGCCGGGCATTGTCTTCATAATCATCGTCAGCCGGGGCCAGAACGTTTGCAGCCCACAGAACCAGCTGCGGCACCACGGCCCGCGCCGCAGGCGATGGGGCTTCTTCGTCTGCGTCCCCAAACAGTTTTGAAGCGGCGGCGGCAAGCGCTTCATCGTCTATGGCTGAAACAAACCGGTCGACAAACCGTGGGAGGAGTTCCGGCTGCTGGTCGCCGATTCGGTTGAAAATGTAGAGGACGCCGTTGATTGCATCGGCAAATTCCTGCAGGTCATAGGCCGACAGGTTCTGCGAAAAGGACGCCGCGGTTTCCGCGTCATCCACACCGTCCCACCAGGAAATCCCATGGTTGAATGTTTTTACACGAAGATTGGCGATTTCCGGCCGCCTGCGCATGGACAAGCGCTTCAATTCGGTATTTCTGTTCACGGCTTCAGCCATTGCCCTGTTGACCGTTGCGCCGGTTTCCGCCAGGGCCATGCGGGCCTTCCACAAAACGACCGGATCGACATGATCGACAACTTCGTCAATTTTACCGGACAGCACCCTGGGCAGCCGGGGGGAACCCGGCTCTCCTAAAAGGCCGCTGCCGGTGTGAATCTTCCGGGCGGCTTCGGACAATTCGTTTATCAGGCGGCTTAAGGGTCGGGCATCGATCTCCTGTACCAGCGAGAGAACCACATCCGTGAGCAGATCGGGGGGGAGTTCATTCAGCCGGTTCATAGAAATGTCAAGGGCATCCGCAAGCATGTTCACGACAGACGGCAGCAGGGAAAGGATCATGACCACCTTGGCCGGGTATTCCCACAAAACATTGTTGGCCATGGCCACAAACGCCCGAGCGTCCCCGGCCGAATGGTCCACGGCCTCCTTGAGTTCACCGAAATCGACCGATCCGATCCATTTCCGGAACCCCGGCTCCAGGACCCGGGTAAAAAATTCAGGGTCATCCTTGTGGATGTCATTTACAATCCGGCATCCCCGGGTAATCAGCCCGCCGGTCTGGCCGGACGACATCCGGGAAACCAGATCGCCAAGCAGCTCTTTTTTCGCCCCTGTTTCAAGGCCGTCAATGGTGGCGGCCGCCGTGGCCGCGAGGTTCAGAAAACTGTCTGCCATTTCCGGCAGACAGCGGACAACCTCACGGATAAAGGTTTCATCGGCAAGCAGTTTTTCGATTTCCCGTTGCTGAAAAATATCTCCCGGCCGGGAGAGACTTCTGGAGAGGTGCTTTCCCGCCACCCTGGCGGCAAATCGCCTGACGCGGCTCTGGCCTGCATACACATTCAGGACTTCGGGCAGAATGCTGCCCAGGAGCCGGCGTACTTCCCGGGTATGGAGCAGTTTGCGGACAACGGCCGCACCGGCATCCTCCCTGATTAAGGGCTGCTGTTCTGGCATAAAACGGATCCTTTCAGTTTAAATGTGTCAACCGGCTGCGGTCCTGAGCACTTTTACCTTGTCGTTTTCCCGGATGACGGGGCCGGCCTGAGCGTTTTTCCTTCCGGACGCCTTATCCACGGCCGCCAGGTGTCTGGCCAGTCGCTTGCCGAGCGAAAGAAGCGTCCAGGTGGGTGGAAGGCCCCATTCCTCGGGGATCACCGAGCAGTCGCACACGTAAAGGTTATCAAAGGTGGTCTTGAGGTCGGTATCCAGGTGTTCACCGATTTTCACCGTGCCCCCC
>SLGU01000014.1 GCA_007136525.1 Desulfobacteraceae bacterium
GAAGAGTATGAAGACGATTTCAGAGAAAAAATGAAAGAGGCTGGCCTTCCAGTTGAAAAGGAGTAGAAATGGTCGACACACCGAAACCAGAAGAACTGATAAAAAATATCGATCATACGCCGCCGGAAACACCTTGGGAAAAGACCGTTCCCGACATTTCGGCGGGCAATTTCTGTTACCCAAGCAAAAAGAAAAACCTCGAATACCTGTCGATGCCCACGACGACGGTAGACGAATGGTCCCCTGCCGACGAGGAGTGGCCGCTTCCGGACAACTGGCAGCAGATCGTTCATGACGGGTTCAAGGACCTGCTGGGCAAATACCGCTCCTTGAAAATATTCATGGACACCTGTGTCCGCTGCGGTGCGTGCGCGGACAAATGCCACTTTTTTATCGGCACCGGCGATCCAAAAAACATGCCGGTGCTGCGGGCGGAACTGCTTCGCTCCGTATACCGCAACGATTTTACCCGGGCCGGTAAAATACTTAAAAAAATAGCCGGTGCGCGCCCGTTGACCAAGGAAGTGATCAAAGAGTGGTTTACCTATTTTTACCAGTGCACCGAATGCCGGCGCTGCTCTTTATATTGTCCATACGGAATCGACACCGCCGAGGTCACCATGATGGCCCGGGAGTTGCTGTCCCTTTTGGGGCTGAACATCAACTGGATTATCGAACCAGCGGCCAACTGCTTCCGGACAGGCAACCACCTGGGCATTCAACCGCATGCATTCAAAGAGATGATCGAGTTTTTCTGTGACGATATCGAGGAGATCACCGGGAAAAAAATAGAGCCCTCCTTCAACCGCAAAGGGGCTGAAATCCTGTTCATCACCCCTTCGGGCGATGCCTTTGCCGACCCCGGCACATATGCGATGATGGGCTACATCATGCTCTTCGAGCAAATCGGCCTGGATTACACGTTCAGCACCTATGCATCGGAAGGCGGCAACTTCGGCCTGTTCACATCCTCTGAAATGATGAAGCGGCTGAACGCCAAGATGTACGCCGAAGCGAAGCGGCTGGGGGTCAAGTGGATCCTGGGCGGTGAATGCGGCCATATGTGGCGGGTCATCCACCAGTACATGGACACCATGAACGGCCCCGTTGATTTCGGTGAGGTGCCGGTCAATCCACTCACCGGGACACGGTTTGACAATGCCGCATCCACACGGATGGTTCATATTACAGAATTCACCGCGGACCTCATCCGCCATAACAAAGTGAAGCTGGATCCAAGCCGGAACGACATGTACACGGTGACTTATCACGATTCGTGCAATCCGGCCCGGGCGATGGGGTTGTTCGAGGAGCCGCGCCATGTCCTGAACGCCGTGTGCAACAATTTCTACGATATGCCCGAAAGCACCATCCGGGAACAGACGTTCTGCTGCGGGTCCGGATCGGGCCTCAATACGGAGGAAATCATGGAGCTTCGCCTGCGCGGCGGCCTGCCCAGGGCCAACGCCGTCAGGTATGTCCATGAAAAATATGGCGTGAATATGCTCTCCTGCGTCTGCGCCATCGACCGGGCTGCCCTGCCGCCCTTGATGGAATACTGGGTTCCCGAAGTTGGTGTCTGCGGGGTGCACGAGTTGGTTGGAAATGCGCTGGTAATGGAGGGTGAAATAGAACGCACCACCAACCTGCGTTTCGAACCCCTGACCGAAGAAGCGGAGGTGGAAGCCGATGTATGATAAGGGAAAAATTGTAACCGGCCTGGTCATCTTTTTCGTGATCCTGGCTTTTCCGTTCTGGTACAACCGGGGCGCATCGAGCCCGGCGCCGGAACTGGAATTGACCGACAAGGCGAAGCAGGCTGAAAAATGCATTGAAGACACCGCGTTTATGACCAAGGAGCACATGCAGCTGCTCAACCAGTGGCGCGATGCGGTAGCCAGAGACGGCTACCGGATTTATGTGTCTGAAGACGGTGATGAGTATGTCGCCAGCCTCACGGATACATGCATGGACTGCCACTCCAACAAGGCGGATTTCTGTGACAGGTGTCACGATTATGTTTCGGTAAGTCCTTATTGCTGGGACTGTCATACATTTCCGGAGGAGAATAACTGATGGAAAACAGCAGACGAAAGTTCCTTAAAACCGCCGGATACACGGTTCTCGGCGTGGGAGCAAGCTCCCTGCTGATCGGTATTAAGCCCAAGGTCACCACGGCGGCCCCGATAACGCCCGGTCGGCAGAAATTCAAGACCCGGCCGGAAGGACTGACGGCAAACCGATGGGGGATGGTGATTGATACGCGAAAAATAACCAGCCGGATCAACAGGGATATCCAGCAGGTGTGTCACAAGGTGCATAATGTGCCTGATTTTGTAGGCAAATTGGGCGCCAAGAACCATGAGATCAAATGGATATGGCCGACCAAATTCAAGTATGCATTTCTGGATCAGGACCATCAGTTTATTTCGGATCACCTGAAAAATACAGAAATTCCGGTTTTATGCAACCACTGCAACAACCCGCCCTGTGTCCGGGTCTGCCCTACCCAGGCAACCTTTAAGCGCAAAAAGGACGGGCTGGTGCTGATGGATTATCACCGCTGCATCGGCTGCCGGTTCTGTATGGCGGGATGCCCCTACGGCGCCCGGAGTTTCAATTACCGTAATCCCCGGGAAGCCATAGATGAAATCCAGCCCAATTTTACCCTCCGGATGAA
>SLGU01000353.1 GCA_007136525.1 Desulfobacteraceae bacterium
ACAGCCGCTATCTTGTATATCGGGTTGGCAGCGACACCAAGACGATCGATCTTGAAACCGAGCAAATCACGGTTCTGCAGGATCAGCCGACGGTATCAGGGCTTCCCCGATCCCAATTCAACCCATCCGGCTACCTGCATAAACACATTAATACATACTTTTACAATGTCGTTACCGGTGGAAGGCATGAGGTTCAGATGCCGTGGACGAATTATGATTACAACGGAACGCCGCAAGTATCCTCGGACGGCAATCATTTTTTCTTTATGCTGAAAAATGACCGCACCCTGTATGTGACAAGGAATTTTACATCGGATGCGCCTCAAACGGATGAACTCTGCCAGCTTCCGGCGGATGTGAAGGAATTCACAATCATGAGCACCCGGGGCAACTGATAAGCGTATTCCTTGGAAATAGAAAGAAACACCATAAAAAAAGGGGTTCAGATAAAATCTGAACCCCTTTTTTTCATACCGGAAGCGATTTCATGGTCGACGTTCTTGACTTTTCAACTTATTTGCCGCGATCATTTATGGTATTAAAATTTGTTAACGACCTGAGGGCGTTCCCCAACAGGCGGGAAACTTGTTGTTTTTCCCTTGGACTGATTTGAGGAAGAGGGCTGCGGACAATTGATGTTATGGGAAACCCCATCTGCCGGAGCATCTCTTTTGTTACGGCATGGCGGGAACCGGTTCGGGCTGTTCGCGCAAAGGGGAGATGGGAGATCAGGTGAAACCCTTTTTTCTGTAGATATGGAGAAAGCTCAAAGGTATTGATCAAGGGGAGAAAGGCCATAATTTCATCTTGCAGGGCGGCGGCTTTTGGTTCATCCTTTTGCCGCCAGGCTTCGTAGCATTCCACCACGAGGTGAGGGGCGACCGTGGCTACCGGACACATCGCGCCAACACCGCCGCTTCGCAAGGTCTCCAGCAAGAGAAACCCCACCCCTGAAAAATAAGAACAGCTGTTTTTTTCTACCAAGAAAAGTGTTTTCCTCATTGACCGGATATTAATAGAGCTATCCTTACTCCCAGTGATTCCTGGAATATTGAGTATGGACGCTGTTTCTTCAGGTGTCGGGGAAAACCCCGTAACCTGTGGATAGTGATAGAAAAAAATGGATTTCGATGTCGCCTTAACCGCTGTAGTAAACAGATCGACGGCATCCCCGATTCTCACGGGATAATATGACGGCTGGGCCATGAGATAGCCGTTAAAGCCAAGCGCATCGGTCATGGCGATAAACTCGAGGGATTCAGCAAGGCCAAAATAACCCATGCCAACGCAGACAGGTACCCTTCCGCCCACCATATCGACGGTGGTTTGAATTATCCGGTACTTCTCCTTCATGCTGAAGTACGGGAATTCACCGCCGCTGCCAAGGATGAGCAGGCCATGGCATCCGGCGTTTATGTAGAAATCGACCAGATATGACATACCGTGGGCATCGAAACGCCCATCCGTTTTAAGCGGCGTCGGTACCACGGGGAGTATCCCCTTCCATTTCGGAGCCAGGCCTTCAGGTGTATGCATTATGTCAACTCCTTTTTTAAGGGCTAAGGATACTGTCCCCCGCCAATGGAGCGGGCAGCCACACGGCCGGTGAGGATGCAATTGGAGACAAAAGTTCCTTCAAGCGTCCTTGCGCCATTGATTCCCCCTCCCCCGAACCCGGCAGACTCTCCGACAGCATACAGCCCCTCTATCGGTCTACCGGCCTGGTTTACCACGCGACTGTGGAGGTCGGTCTGGATCCCGCCCATGCTTTTACGGACAAGCACATGATAGCGGATGGCGATCAGTGGAAGCGCCCCGGGGGCGAGGATCTTTTGAAAACGGCATGTCCTGATCCTGTCCCCCGGCCATTTCCGGATGTAGGCGATGCGACGGAGTTGATCGTCGTTGAAGAACTTTTCTCCACGGTCGATCTGGGCATCATAGCGCTCGATGTCCATTTTCATTCCGTCAAGGTCAATATCATCAGTTCCTGCCAGTGCATTCATTTTTCCGGCCATTTCCTCGAGACTGGAAGCGGTTATGAAATCCTCGCTTTCGCCAATCATTTGCCTGACCAGCCTTTTATTGCCGAAAAAAGCATTGGTGAGCATCCGTATGAACTTTTTATCCCTGAAAGCCTCGTTGTGTTCAGCGCCGGAAAGTGCGAGCTCTTTAATGGCGATTTTCCAGTTCATGATCTGCCATGAGTATGGTTTTTTCTGAGCGCAAACCCTTTCAGCGGCTAAATGGGTATCAAAATAAGGCATCAGTGGCTCGGGGGCGAACCGCCTGCCGTCATACCGGAGCCAGAGGCCGGACTTTGGGGCCAGAACGCGAAGTCCATGGTCCTTGAACACCGGAGATGGGTTTCGGATACCCTCGGGGTAATTCAACATATAATGCACATTCGTTACCTGCCCCCCGACGGACTCAGCCATGTCATAAGCGGTACCGTCGCAATAAGGGTGAGACCCCACAAGCAGGGTCTCCGGCGGTATTGAGAGGCTGGCAGGCCAGTGTTTTCTTACCGCCTCAAGGTTACCGCCGACACCCCCCATGGCGATGATGACGCTGTCAGCATGAGCGGTGAATGGGTTTCCGTCGGGCAATTCACCCCGGCAGCCAGCGATTGTCTGCCCCGACATCACGAGGTCCATGACGCGGTGTTCAAATC
>SLGU01000327.1 GCA_007136525.1 Desulfobacteraceae bacterium
CACGGCGGGCTGCTCCGGATGCGCTCCATGTTTTCGCGTCTTGTGTCCAGCAGCCTGACCATCGGCAGCGGTGGCTCGGCCGGCCCCGAGGCGCCGGTTGTCATGAGCGGTTCAGCCATAGGTTCCAATATCGCCCGGATGTTTTCCTTGAACGAGCGGCAGCGGATCGCCCTTGTGGGCTGCGGGACGGCGGGAGCCGTTGCGGGAATTTTCAACGCGCCCATCGCCGGGCTGGTATTTACCATCGAGGTGATCGTGGGGGAATGGACCGCGCGCCATGTGGTGCCCATTGCGGTGGCATCGGTCGCCGGCGCCCAGGTCAGTCGCCTGCTCCAGGGCAACCAGATCCCGTTTACGCACCTTCATTTCGACGTCGCCATATCCACAACCATAGCAGCGGCGGGCCTTGCCATTGTCACCGCGGTGGCGTGCATTATGCTGACCCGCGCGCTTCGGCAGTCCCACCATATCGCCGGGAAAGTCCCCCTGCCGCTTTGGGGGCGCGCTGCCATCGGCGGCTGCATGGTCGGCATTATCGGCATTTTTCTGCCGCAGGTGCTGGGCGAGGGCTACCACGTGATCCAGAAAATGGTGGAGGGGTCTTTTCCCGCCGGGTTTTCGCTGGTCCTGATACTGCTGTTGGCAAAGATCGCAGCCACCTCCCTGACGCTGGGTTGGGGTGGTTCGGGCGGTATTTTTGCCCCTTGCCTGGTCGTGGGAAGCTTTTCCGGGCTCATGTATTACCGGGCAATTGATGGCCTTCTGCCGGGTATATTGCAGGTCAACGAAGGGTGCTTCGCCCTTCTGGGCATGGCGGGGATGATCAGCGGCATGCTGCAGGCCCCCCTGACCGCGATTTTCCTGATTGTTGAAATTACCGGCGGGTATGAAACCATTCTTCCGCTGATCCTGGTGTCGGTGATTTCCACTACCATCAGCCATATTTTTGAGCCGGCGTCCTTTTATTTCCGGGATCTCATAGAAAAAGGGCACTACCTGCGCCCCCGGACCGATGCCCGGGTCCTGGCGGACCTGCAGATCAGCGAGTTGCTTGAAAAGGACTGCATAACGGTCCCTAAAAATATGAGCATGGGTGACTTTATAAAGGTGGTGCAGCAGTCCCGCAGGAATTATTTCCCCGTGCTGGACGAAGCCA
Source organism: Desulfobacteraceae bacterium (assembly GCA_007136525.1). Next base: position 1,157 of record SLGU01000327.1, read on the forward strand.
CCGGGGCGTTTGCCGGGATGGTCCATCTTGACGACATCAGGCCGTACCTGTTTGATTCCCTGCTGCACGATACCGTTTTTCTGGAGCAGATCATGTCTGCGGATGTGGAAACCGTCGATATTGACGATGACCTCGCAGAAGTGCTCGACCGCATGGATGATACGGGCAGCTTCAGCATGCCCGTGGTAACGAACCGGCGTTTCGTGGGCATGCTGTCAAAGGCGACCCTGCTGGACAAATACAGAAAAGAACTGATGCTTCAGGCAACCGATTGAAAGGGTCAACAGGATGCAGATGTTTCATGTTTTCAGAAATACCCCGCACGGAAGGGAAGCGCTTTTGCAGACGGCGTATTTCTGCAGAAAAATGCGTGTTTCCCCTGTGGTCTACATACCGTCCCACGCCCGGTTTCTCCTGTACATGGAAAACGATGTCATACAGGTGGACCTGGACCCGTCATACCTCCGGTCGCCTGAAACTGCAGAGGCGCATGTCAATGCCGTCATGGCTGAAATGGGGATGGAACTCCCCCGCTTTTTTTCTCCGCGTCATTTTTCAACGCCTTCTTTACCCGATGTGCCGGTCAGCTTCAACTTTATGACATGCCCTGAAATCCTGTCCGATCGTAAGGGAAAATCGGGTGCCGGGTATATCGGTCCCCGGGTCAGGCGCATATTCAAGGCCGCCCCGTTTCCCCTGTTGATCCCGCAGCCCGTGTTCAAACCGTTTACAAGTATTGCCGTGATGTTCGGTGGGTCGATCAACGCGGCAAATGCCCTGCGACTGGCCGTAAGGCTCAACCGCCTGTCAGGCATGCCGGTATCGCTCTATACGGCGGAAGAGGGGCGCAGGGGGAAAAAATACTATGAAAAACTCATGGGGAAAAACGCGCTTACCGGCGTATTTGCGCAAACCGTCAGCCATTGGCACCTGTTCCCCGCAAAGCATTTCATTGAGAACCTCTTCCTGATTCCCCACGACGCCCTGGTTGTCGCGGGTGCATACGGCCACGGTGCAATACGGCGGCTGTTCCGGAAAAGCACTCTGGATGTCATTCAGGCCAACCTGCCCAACAGCCTTTTGATAGCCGGCCCGGACTACCGGCAAACGGTTTAAGCCGGGAAAGCGGCCGTGTCGGCCTGCTGCAGCTCGATGGGCTGTCCGATAATGCGGCCGGCTGTCTTCCGGAACTGGGGCGTGATGTCTGAAACAAAAAACCGGGCGGTATCTGTTTTGGCCAGGGTGTTGTCAAAGTCCGGGTTGTCTGCCAGAAAGGACCTGATCCCCCGGGCCATGGCGATGGAGGAGTCGATGATGGCCACCCGCTTTCCGATTTTCCGGGAAATGACATCTTTGAGGATGGGGTAGTGGGTGCAGCCCAGGATCAGCGTGTCGATCTGTCTGACTTTCAGGGGGTGCAGGTATTTTTTGACGATCATGGTGGTTTCGGGCTTTTTCAGCCAGCCTTCCTCCACCAGCGGGACGAGCAGGGGGCATGGTGCGCAGTGGACTTTTGC
>SLGU01000338.1 GCA_007136525.1 Desulfobacteraceae bacterium
ATATTCGTAGCCAAGGGCCATTGCCGCCCGGGCCATATCAGCCAGCGAATCCCTGCCGTCGGTCCGCGTGGTATGCATGTGCAGATCGCCGCGCATATGTTCAACCGCAATCAACGCCGGCAGCTTCCCGGCTTGTGCCGCCTCGATTTCCCCCAGATTTTCCCGAAGCTCCGGTTCGATGTATGAAAGGCCGAGCGATGCATAGACCTCGTTTTCCGTCCGTCCGGCCACCTGTCTGCTGCCGTCGAATACACCATATTCGTTGACCTTGTATTTTCTCTTGGCGGCAAGCTTTCGAATGGCAACGTTGTGGGCCTTGGACCCGGTAAAGTAATGAAGGGCGGCGCCATAGGACGCTTCAGGCACAATCCTTACATCCACCTGCAGATCGTTTCTCAAGTGTACCGACGTTTTGGTTTTTCCCCTGGCAGAAACGCGGCTGACCGCTTCATAACCCACGAGCGCATCCATGACCCTGTCTTCGCAGCCTTCCGAACATACAACAATAATATCGATGTCCCCTACGGTTTCTTTGCCCCGCCTGAAACTGCCGGCCGGGGTGACCCTGCTGACGTCCTGTTGCGAAGCCAGATATTGGCGCAATTCATTGGCATAGGGCGCCGCGTCCGCCCAGAGCATCCGCTTGCCGATCTGTTTCCGGGTGGCGGAAATGGTTTTGAAAATCTTCTGCTCGGTTTTTTCACCAAACCCTTTCAAGGATGAAATCCTGCCGCTTCGTGCGGCTTCCTTGAGATCCTCAACCGTCTCGATTCCCAACTCCTTGTACATCCGTGAGACTTTCTTTGGCCCAAGATCGGGTATCTTTAGAAGTTCCAGCAAAGACGGCGGGATTTCGCGCTCAAGGGACTCCAGGACCATCAAATGTCGGGTATCCACAATTTCATGGATTTTCCCGGCCAGGTCCTTGCCGATCCCTTTGAATTCCGTTAAATCGCGCTCATCCTGGACCATCTGGGCAACCTGCTCCGGCATGTCGCCCAGAATTCGCGCCGCCTCCCGGTAGGCTCTTACCCGGAAAGGGTTTTCCCCTTTTATTTCCATCAGGTCGGCGGTCCTGGAAAAAATTTCTGCGATCTCGTTGTTATGAACTGTCATGCAAACGTCTCTTTTAAAACCATTCTAATTCAAACGGTCCCCCAGGACGAGTTTTTTGAAAAACCGAGAAATGTACCGTGCCGGAATCCCCGCAGCTGCAAAGCCGATCCCTGCAACCATGATGTGAATCAACGCCTTGGCAGCAAAATCGAGATCGGGTTCATAGGTATAGGACCCAAACAGCGCTGAAAAGATAACACCGATGACAATACGCCATGTATCCTGCGAAAAAAGAATGTAAAAAAATACATAACTCGCTGTTAAGGGACGCTTCGTCACGACTGCTCCTGTTATGGTTGATAAACTTGAAAGAATTTCCGAATCCGTGTGTTTGTCTTTTCTTAAATCAAGGAAGAACCTCTGACAAGGAAAAAAAGTGTCGTCCCTTCAGGACTCCGGCTTTATCGCGTCATTCATTACCGGTGGTTGAAACCACCGGCTATATCATGTATCCCCTCCGGGGAATAAACATACTCAAATATCCAAACTCCACGCGGGTTCAGCCACCGGTTAAAATTGACGAATTGGTAAAAAGTCACTTTGGGACGGCAAAGAAAAAAGTTCAAGATCAAGGCGCGAACAATTTTTGAAGAATTGATAGTACTTATGTGTACGTGAGATTCTTCAAAGATTGATCGCAACGCAGATATTGGACTTTTTAATGACAAAAAACAGCCGGCACAGCCCCTTTTTGAAGCGGAGCTGTGCCGGCACGGTCATCCGAATATTTGCAGCATAAACAGGTATCTTACTTAATATGAAAGCTCACCCGACGGTTTTCGGCATAATCACCGGTGGCGATTTCACCGATAACCACGAGATCGATGCGCGCAGCATTAATTCCGGCATCAGTGAGATATTTTTTCACGCTGTTCCCGCGCCTCTGGGCCAACCATTCATTGTAAACAGCAGGCCCCCTTACGTCGGTCGAGGCCTCGATGGCGATCGATACGCCCGGATTCGCCTTCAGCCATTCGACTTTTTTATCCAGTGTCTTCTTTGCTGCCGCGGAAAGAGATGCATCATCAAATGCAAAATATACAGATTCCTTTACAAACGCATCTTTTGAAATGGCAGGCGCAGTCACTGTTTCTTTCTCGGCTTCCCTGGCTGCCAGTTCGGTTGCTCTTTTTGCTTCAGCTTCAGCCCGGGCTTTTTCTTCAGCTGCTTTCTTTTCAGCCAGCATCCTGGCGTCAGCCTCGGCCTTGCGGGCGGCTTCTTCCGCCTCGGCCGCAGCACGACGAGCGGCTTCTTCCGCCTCCGCTTCAGCGCGCTGGGCGGCTTCCTCGGCTTCAGTTTCCGCCGCAGCCAGTTGCATTTCTTCTGCCTTGATATCAGCCATGGCAACACGCATATCGCCTGCGAGCATCGCCGCTTTCAAATCAGAGTCAGCCGGGCTGTCTTCGTTGAACCAGATTCCGAAATAGGCTTGTTTAAAGTCAAACCCTTCCAGAGTGCCACGCAATTCATTGTTCTTGAAAAGCTGTACGCCCTCTCCGGGAAGGTACTTGAACTCCATGACATCCCCTTTGTTGAAATCGTCGCTGAA
>SLGU01000153.1 GCA_007136525.1 Desulfobacteraceae bacterium
ATTTTTATCCCGTGTTTGACGAAAACGGCGACATACAAAGCGTTATCCGCTACTCGCGCGACATCACCCAGGAGAAAAAGGTGGAGCGGCGAATCCAGCAGACCGAAAAGCTGGTCGCTTTGGGCCAGCTTGCAGCCGGCGTTGCCCACGAGATCAACAACCCCCTGGGCATCATGCTCTGCTACGTGGACCTGCTCAAACGCCAACTGGCGGATTACCCGCAGGGACTCAAGGACCTGCACACCATTGAAAAGCAGACGCTCAACTGCAAGCGGATCGTCACCGACCTGCTGCAGTTCGCGCGAAGCGAGGAAAGCGACAAGCGGGCCATCGATCTCAATCGCATCGTTAGGGAGGTGGCCGGGATTTTCACCCATCAGCTCAGGAAACAGAAAGTTGGCCTGCACCTGGACCTGGATGAAAAGCCGGTGAATATCCGCCTGGACGAGGACAAGTTCAAGCAGGTTTTGGTGAACCTGCTCATGAACGCGCTCCAGGCCATTGACGGCCCGGGTGATATCCGGATTTCCACCCGTTACGAGGATGAACAGAAGGCGGGGCTCATAACGATTTCCGACAACGGGTCGGGCATTCCCGTGGAAATCAGAAACCGGATTTTCGATCCGTTCTTCTCCACCAAAAAGACCGGTGAGAGCACCGGGCTGGGCCTTTCCGTCAGCTACGGGATCATACAGGAGCATGGCGGGGAGATCACCGTCAACTCCGAGCCCGGGCAGGGAGCCGAATTTACAATTTTCCTGCCCGAGGCGGGGCATGAAGGGGGTGTTTGATGGCCGGCGCGCGGATACTGATTGTAGATGACGAAAAAGACATGCTCGAAGGGCTTGAGCGGGTTCTGTCCTATGAGCTGGGAGGCGTGGACATCACGGTTTCGGAAAGCGCCCGCCGGGCGGTGGGCCTGATCCGCCAGGCCCGGTATGACCTTATCCTGATGGACGTGTGCATGCCGGAAATGGACGGCCCGGATCTCATGGCCGCCGCCCAGAAAATCGATCCCCATGCCACGGTTATCCTGATGACCGCTTTCGGCTCCATTGAAATGGCCGTTAAAGCGATCAAAAACGGCGCCTACGATTTCATCACCAAGCCCTTCGACATCCCGGAGCTCGTCCGCCTGATACAGAAGGGGCTGGAACGGAGCAGCCTGATCCGCGAAAATGAAACCCTCCGGGAACAGGTGACCGGAAAAGAGGTGATCCGGGATTTTGTCGGTAAAAGTCTGCCCATGCAGCGGCTCTACGAGACGATCCACTCCCTGGCCAACACGGACTACGCTGTTTTGATCCGGGGGGAGAGCGGCACCGGCAAGGAACTCGCGGCCCGCTCAATCCATTCCCTGAGCCCCAGGGGCGGCCGGTCCCTGGTGACCGTCAACTGCCCGGCCATACCGGAGCACCTTCTGGAAAGCGAGTTGTTCGGCCATAGAAAGGGGGCGTTCACCGGCGCGGTGAGCGACCATCAGGGGCTTTTCTCGCAGGCCGACGGGTCGAGCCTGCTGCTCGATGAAATCGCCGACATTGCCGTTCCCGTGCAGACCAAGCTGCTCAGGGCCTTGCAGGAGCAGGAAATCCGCCCCCTTGGCAGCACCAAAAACCTCAAGGTGGATGTCCGCATCCTGTCGACCACCAACCAGAAACTGGAAGAAAAAATCAGAAACAAGAGCTTCCGGGAGGACCTGTTTTACCGCCTGAACGTGGTCACCGTCACGACCCCGTGCCTCCGGGAAATCCCGGAAGACATCCCGATCCTCGTTCATCACCTGGCGCGCCGGGCGGCCGGAGAGCTGGAGATGGCGCCTGTCCGGTTCTCTCCTTCGGTGCTGGAAAACCTCATACAGCGGGAATGGCCGGGCAACGTCCGTCAGCTTCAGAATTTCGTGAGACGCCTGATCCTCTTTTCCAGCGGGGACGAGATCGACATGGCCGATTTAAACGTCGTGGACAACCAGGACATGGTGGAAAAGATCCCTGAAAGCCTGGGCGGAACCGACGGCTTTGCGGCAGGCGGCATCGAAGCGTACACGGATGCCAAGAGCCGTGTGATCAGCGCGTTCACCGAGGCTTACGTCAAGAAGATCCTGGAGAAGACCGGCGGCAATATCAGCCACGGTGCCAAACTGGCGGGCATGAGCCGGGTAGCCCTGCAGAAAATTCTTCGCCGCATGGAGATCGATCCCGAACGCTTCAGGGACAATGGGTAATCCTTTGTTCGTGGCAGAAAATCGTGAGCTTCCCATCCCTGGCCCATCCCAGCGTCATACCGACGCTGTCGGCCAGCTCCACCGCAAGTGCCGTCGGCCGCGATACCCCCACAATCAGCTCGATGCCCGCGCGGGCGGCCTTCTGGACCAGTTCATAGCTGAGCCGCGACGACATGAGCGCGAAAACGGCCTTTTTAATGCCGGGGCCCATGAAGACCTTGCCGATGGCCTTGTCCAGTGCATTGTGGCGCCCAACGTCTTCTGCGTGGGCAAGGGCCGTCAGGTTTTGGTCAAATATAACAGCCGCATGGGAAGCGTGGGTTTTTTTGTATAATTCCTGGTAATCCCGGAGGGAGGCGGCGCATTTCAGGACTGAATCGGCGTTGAACCGCGTTTTTACGGGCAGGGGAGCGATGATCTGGCGAAGGTCGTCCACCA